>NZ_JAHBCZ010000032.1:0-57640 GCF_019956035.1 Pseudomonas sp. A-RE-22 | reverse complement strand
GATGAAAGGCGAACATGGGGGGTGGGGCTACAGAAAGGTCCTACATATCGTTGGGAATTGGCCTGCCTATCCATCTATTGCGTCGTTTTTGTGGGGGCGTCTGTCTATAGTTTTGCCGTCGCCCAGATGGCGACCGGGTTTGGCGACCCGCAGTGGGCAAAAACTATCCAGTGGTGCTTACTTATGAATCAATACATGGGCCTTACCAGCAACGCCGTCGCCCCCCCCCTCTACGTCGATACCACCGCCCCGCTGCACATCCTGCTCGACTCAGCAGCCTACCAAATCCGTGCCGCCACCCAATTCCTGGAGAATTTGGCTATGCGCGATGAACAGACCATCGACCCCGCGACCTTGCAAGATCTGGCGCAGCTTTGCTGCATCCCACTGCGTGATGGGTGTGATGTGATGGATGTGATTGCGCGACGATTGGATGCTGCACCGGCAGGTTCCACTCTATAAGCCTGCCAGCCAAATAAGCCTGCAAGCCGACAACCTGTGGCGAGGAGTCCCCGCCACGTCTTCGACGCTGCGCTGTCGCGCAGGGAACTAGAGCGACGTCCACGAGGTATCTATTTTTGATCGTTCCCACGCTCTGCGTGGGAATGCATCCCGTGACGCTCTGCGTCACTTTCCAGAAGCGGAACGCGGAGCGTCCCTGGCGACATTCCCACGCAGGAGCGTGGGAACGATCGATATGTATTTTCAGCCTTAAAAATCACATGGTTGCAATTTGTTCCACGAGAGCTTGCTCCCGCTTGAACGGCGTTGCACTCGACAGCTCCTACAGAGCCCCTGACTCATCAAGGGCTGGTGGTCCCACTTTGGTTTGCATACTAGCCTTCCAAAGGTCCGCACAAGGAAGTCGAAAAAACCATGCCTGACCACAAACAACTCCACCAAGACGGCTACGCCCTGCTCCGTCAAGCGATCCCGAGCGAGTGGCTGGCCGACCTTCGTGCCGTGTTCGATGCAGGTGTGCGGCCGTCGGACCAATGGCCAGTGCCCCGCGGCATGGACTGGCGCTATTCGATGTTGGACGATGATTCGAAGATTCAGGCCGTATGTCGTCTACCCCAGCTACTGGCGGTGGCAGGTGAGTTGATCGGCGAGCGATTCTTTCTCTCCCAAGTGGAAGGACGCGAGCCCCTGGCGGGTAACGGCCACCAACAACTGCACCGCGACTTGTCAGCCCAGCGGCCAGGCGACATCGCCATCGCCCTGGCTTTTTTCGACGACTACGGCCTCGAGAACGGCGCGACACGGATCGTCCCCGGCAGCCATCGACCTGAGCCAGGCGCCCCACCCTTCGACTTCAATGACGAGTCCCGTGCCGTACAGCTTTCAGGCTCTGCCGGTGACATCCTGGTGTTCGATGTCGACCTGGTGCACGCGGGTAGCCTGAACGTGATCGGCGCACGCCGTCGTTCCATTCTGATCAGCTATTTCTCGGAGTCGCTCTACGCGTCACACCTGGAAACCGTGGCGCTGCGCAATATTCGTATGGACACCAGCGACCGATTCGCACCGTCGGAGTTTGCTTTCGGGGGCTAGGTTTTTAGTCGATAAAAGTTATGCGCAGCGGTTCGAATCTGAGCTTTAATGCCCGTGCTTATCGACCCCATCATTCGTCTAATCAAGGAAGAAACGACATTGAAAACAGCTTTCGGCGCCCTGTTGTTGGCTTGCCTGACGACCATCGCATTTGCTGACGAAAACCCCATCGGTTTCCAATCTTCCACCCTGGATCCGCACAATGGCCGCGCACTGGAGATGGTCGTTTGGTACCCCAGCGCAACCACCGAAACCGCGCAACTGATCGCCGATAACGCGGTGTTTGTCGGCGCCTCTGCCGTGCGTAACGCGCCGCCCACTGCCGGCGAACACCCATTGGTGGTGCTCTCCCACGGATACCGGGGTAACTGGAGCAACCAGATCTGGCTGGCCAGTGCCTTGGCCCAGAAGGGTTACATCGTCGCCGCCATCAACCACCCCGGCAGCACCACCCATGACCGCAGCCCGCAAGCAGCGGCGCAGTTATGGCAGCGGCCCGTCGATCTGCGTCGGG
This sequence comes from Pseudomonas sp. A-RE-22, assembly GCF_019956035.1. Classification (NCBI taxonomy): domain Bacteria; kingdom Pseudomonadati; phylum Pseudomonadota; class Gammaproteobacteria; order Pseudomonadales; family Pseudomonadaceae; genus Pseudomonas; species Pseudomonas sp. A-RE-22. The sequence goes on along the minus strand of NZ_JAHBCZ010000032.1, from coordinate 55,572 downwards.
TCATTGATGCGGTCACGACTCAACCTGAAAAATTTGGCCGGGTCGCCAATGGACGAATTGCAGCCGTGGGCCATTCACTCGGCGGCTGGACCGCCCTGGAAATCGCCGGCGCTCGCTTCGACCCAGAGCGCTTCGCCCAAGACTGCAAAGCCCATTCGCAGTTATCCAGTTGCACCGTTTACGAACAGATGAATCCCGCCAGCACCGCTGAATCAAAGGCCGAACTGGCCGCCGATTGGCGTGATAAACGCATCACTGCGGTGGTGACATTGGACCTGGGCCTTTCACGGGGCCTGACCGATAAAAGCTTGGTCACGCTGCCTGTCCCCGCCCTGGTGATCGCGGCCGGTGTACCGTCGCGAGAGCTTCCCGCCGAGTTGGAATCTGCCAACCTGGCCAAGCGCCTGCCCTCGGCGACAAGCCGCTATGTCGAGATCAAAGACGCAAGCCATTTCAGCTTCATGTCGATGTGCAAACCTGGTGCGCAGAAGATCCTCGAAGAGCACGTGCCGGGAGATGGCATTATTTGTCAGGATGGGGATGGCGGCCGTGCTCGTGGGGTGATTCAGCAGCAGGTTGTATCGCTGATCGCGGCGTTTCTGGCGCAATCACCTGGAGAGCTTGATAAGAAGGCTAGATGACGATCCCCACAGGCATGCTCGGCACATTAAGCCCGACTTTCACACGGTCCAGCGCCACGATTGTCTTGAACCAGGTCACGTTGGAATTTTCGGCAAACAATCGCCGCGCCAACGTCTGGTATTCGTTCATGCTGGCAACGGTTAATACCAGGACGAAATCCACTTCGCCGGTGACGTAGTAGCACTGCTGAACTTCGGGCACCGCGAAGTGTGCCTTCATCGCCTCCAGTGCCTCGATGCTGGTGCGCTCTGCCATCACTTCCACAATGATCGTGATCGGCCGTCCTACGGCGGTGGGATCCACGATGGCTACGTTGCCCGTGATGACGCCCCCCGCTTCCATCCGCTTGATACGGCGCTGAACGGCGGCCGTGGAAAGATTGACCTGCTCGGCCATGAGGCGCAGCGGCATCGTGTTGTCGCGCTGGACGAGGTCCAGGATGGCACGGTCGAATTTGTCCAACGATTCAAGTGCTGCGTCGTTTTTGGCCATGGCAAACCCGTGAGAAATTTTCTCGAAAACTAACAGAAAACCGCGCCCCTTTATCTAGCCAAGAGAAATATTATCTTGCCAGCAGTCTGCGTACGCAGCCTTAGTCGCAACACACACAGGATATTATTGGCATGCTCGCACTGTTCCATCTTTCCCCTGTCCTGTTGGTTACAGCCATGCTTGTCGTGCTGCGCCGGCCCCCCATGCACGCCGCCATTGCAGGCACTGCATTGGTCCTGGTGCTCTGGCTCGCCGGCGCTGCAGACGCGTGGCGCCTAGGCAGTATGGTGGCCGCCGCTCAAGATACGGCCGTGCTGTTTGCAAGTACGGCTTTCGTGATCGTTCCAGGTCTGGTCTTCGTGATTTTTATCGAGCGCATGGGCGTCAACCTGGCGCTTAGCCGATGGGTGCAGTCACTGGGGCTTGGGCGCGGCGATCAAGTAGTGTTTATCGTTCTTGGACTGGCACCGCTGCTCGAAGCGATGACCGGCTTCGGCGTGTCGTTGATCGCCACGGTGCCCCTGCTGCTCAGTCTCTTCGAGCGTCGGATCGCGCTACGAATAGCACTGACCGGCATGGCAATCATGCCCTGGGGAACACTGGGCCTGGCATCGGTCATTGGTGCTTCGTTGGTTCACTTGGACGCAACCGCGCTGGCATCGACCTCGGCACTGACCAGCGCACCGGTTTTTTTGGTCCTCAGTGCAATCGCGCTATCTCTTGCAGGCGTTCGTGACTCGCGGGAATGGAGGGCGTTGGGGGCTTTCTGGCTGCCGTTTGTTGGCGTGCTTTACAGTGCCAGTCGGTGGCTGGGGCCGGAAGTGGCCGGCGTGGCCGCGGGCCTGGTGACGGCCGCAGCGGTACTCTCTGCTGGGCTGTGGCGCTTGCGCCGCAACGATAGCGAGCGCGGTGCAGTGCAATGGCCGCGTCAGGCATGGCCGTATCTGGTGCTGATTGTCTGCATTGTCGCATTGAAGATGGTGTGGGCGATCACCTCCTGGCAGGATCACTGGGTTGTACAGGGCGCTCAGGTCACCTGGAAGCCACTCTCCTCACCAGGCCTGGCACTGGTTCTGGTGCTGATCGGGCTAGGGTTTCACACGCGCCACACACAACGCCAGACAGCACTCGACGTCAGTATGCCTGCTGCGCTGGTGGCGCGGGCGAAGCGACCACTGTTGACCATTTTCTTCTTCCTCGCGATGTCGCAGATGATGGTGAAGGCCGGCTTCCTCGCGGGCTTGATGCAAATGCTGGCGGGCCTGTCGCCCGCCGCCGCGATGTCGCTGGTTGCCCTGTTTGGCGCGCTGTCAGGCTACATGACGGGGTCGAATGTTGGCGGCAACGCGATCTTCATGCCGGCCATCGCGATGTTGCCCGAATCCTCTCGCCTGTTGTTGGCTGCCGTCCAGAACAGCTCGGCAGGGCATGCAGCGCTGGGCTCGCTGTCGGTTGTCATGCTGATCCTGGGACTTGCCAAGACCCAGGCCAAGGAGGAAGGCGAACTGGTAAGGTTTGGCTTCACGCTGGTCTGTCTCAATACCGCGTTAGTCGCGTTGGGCGCGGTGTTGCTGAGTGGATGGTTTGGATAGCAGGGTATTTGCAGATGAGCACCTCTTTCTGCACTTTTTCCAGTCCCCTTTTTTCATGTCTCTTTCCCAATAGTTTCTGACTTAACTATCCTACGCCTCCACCCCAAACGGATTCGCCACGATGTATCTGCGTTCAAGCTTATTGTGCCTGTGCCTTTTCAGCAGCCTGAGCCAGGCCGCTGTCAACTGTTCGGCCCTGGCGGAAAAGATCTCCGGAACGGTGCCTGAGTTTCATCCGTCAGTGCAAGGCAAGGTCATTGGCACTGGGCGCCTGCATTTCCACGAAGCGCCAGATGAAGCCTGTGCCAATAAGAAGATTTTCGTAATCCCCGGCGACTCTCTCACCGTTTACTCCAGCCTTGAAGACGAATCATGGCTGGAAGTGAACTTCATCGCCAAGAGCGGCGACGACTATACCGGTTGGGTAAAGGCTGATCGGGTCGAGATTGGCGCACCTTACGGAGCGCCAGCAGACGATGCCGACGACGCGCCGGCGGGTGATGCCCAATAATTATCTTTTTCATTTTTGAAGTGCAGGAGAAACGATGACGGGTTCGCCAGAAGAGAACGGTCTATTCCCGGCCAGCCCACAGGGCGACCTCGACGCAGTTGATGGCACGGATTTCGACGCCTGGGCTCGCGTCTGGGCCGAGCTTGGCGTCGTATGCGCGTCACGAGAGACGTACGAAGAACTCATTCGACATTACTGCGAGCCGCATCGCGCTTACCACACCCTCCAGCACCTGAAGGAATGTCTTCAAGTGCGCCGATTCGTCAATGCGGCCTGCCAGGCCCCCGCCGAAATCGACCTCGCGCTGTGGTTCCATGACGCGATCTACGAGCCCCTTCGCAGCGACAACGAGCTGCGTAGCGCGCAATGGTTGGACGACGTGGCACGTGATAGCGGCCTGGGCGATGAAACGCGACGCAGGCTTTACGACCTGATCATGGTGACGCGACACGATGGCGCCCCGAAGTCGGCAGACGAAGCGGTGTTGGTGGACACGGATCTGGCGATCCTTGGAGCGTCGTTCGAACGGTTCGAGGAATACGACCAACAGATTCGCCACGAGTACCAATTTGTGCCTCTGCCTGTGTACCGCCAAAAGCGGCGCCAGGTCCTGGAGGGATTCCAGGCGCGCGGGCGGATCTATACGACCGCAGCGTACTTCGACGCATTCGAGCAGCAGGCACACGCAAATCTTGCACGCGCCATCGAGCGTCTCGACTGAGGACTGGATTCAAGCGGCGAAGGGATAACTTACTCCCCGTCCCGCACCTGCATCAGCGCAAATCCCAGCAGATTCAAGCCTTTCCACAGATTCGGATTGTTCGCATCCGCGTTGTCCTGTGCGAGCCCTATACCCCAGATGTTATCAACCGGGCTGGCTTCGACAATAACGCTCGAACCGGTTTGTAGAAGATATTCGTTCAACTGCGGATTTTGAGAGAACTTGGCCTGGTTCGCTCGAACGACGATGTCGTATCGGTGTTGCAGCCAAACCTGATCATCGAATCCGCGCACGTTGCGGCCAAGTGCCTTGGCGGCATTAGGAGTAGGTGCGTGGAGCACCTGCGCACGAATTTCCTGATCGTCGAACAAGGCCGCTTTCTCGGCCATCATGAAGTGTTCGGCTGTCGGGTAATGTTGCCCCTCGACAATGAACCCGGCCTCGAACCATTGGCTGAAGCACGAAGCCGTAACGGCAATTTTGCTGCGCTGGTGCCCCCAGAAAAACGTAAATTTCAGATGTTCTCCGGAGTTGAAACGGGCGCACAGTTCTTTCACATGTTCAGAGTCGTTCAATGAGATGTCCTTGCTGACTGAAGATCGAAGTTACAGCTACTGTGCTGACCCAGGCCGCTTCGTGTCTATAGCGCCCACTTGCATCGCTCATAGCTTATCGAAAGTTAACATTGTTGCCTGAAGCCTTAGGCAAGACAGCCAAGATAATTCTGCTCGAATCAACAGATCGTTTTTACCTATATCTCTGCTTCCAGATGAAGGCCGGCTTTATCTGGAAGCATCGCCAAGATCCGCAGTCTTTAAAAAAGCTACGAACGCCCGTAATGCTGCCGATTGGTGGCGACGACTTGGGAAGTAGAGGTAAACAGCCTCCAGGGGACAAGACCGGAATTCATCCACCCAATCAGTCTTCAAATCAACCGATCCACAACCCTCGCATTCCACAATTCCCGATACCGCTCCCGCCACCCCGGACTGCCCTTATCCAACCACTCCAACGTCGCCTCAATACTCTCAGGGCTAATGATGAAGTGATTGATATGCTCCTCGATCCGCTCTTGCGATAAATGCAGCGAATCCAGATAGCCATTGAAAGAATCCGCCAGCACCACGTACTCATCGCCCTGCTGACGGCGACCGGTCCAGGCAGGTAGGCCCGCCACCATCGCCGCCACGTCCTGGCGCCCTTCCCGCAGGTCCAGCAGCAAGATACTCGCGCCGCCGTCGCGACCGATCGGCAACAATCCCGTTGCGGGGAAACCGGGCTGGGCCCGCAGTTGCTCCAGTTCAAAGGGGTTGGATTCATATTCTTTGTCCGGGTCCAGCCCGTACAGTGAAAAACTGAGCAGTTCCTCATCGCCATTGGCCAGGGTCGCCAGCACATCGTATTCCACATAGGCGCCGTTGCAGGTCTTGAGGAATTGGCGATAGTCGTCCGGCAAGCGAGCCCCCAGGCTGGCTTCCAGTTGCGTGATGGCACGCTCGGTGGCGCCTTCACGGGTGTCTTCGAGGATGAGTCCGCGGTAGTCAGTCATTGATGTCTCGAAAAAGGTATTGGGTCCTGGAGGTCTTGAAACACGCCGCGCCGCACAATCAGTCCGACACTTTGATAACAAGTGCTCCGCTTACTCGCTCGCCAGATGTCTCTCGATCAGCCTCGCCGCCTCATCTGCGTGAGTGAAGCCCAGGCTGTGATCGGCGCCAGGAAAAACGTGCAGTTCAGCGCGGGACAACAGCTGGGCAAGGTACTGGCCAACACGAACGGGGCTGATCGGATCAGCGTCGCCCCAGAGCAGCAGGACCGGCATGCGCAACTCGATCAAGCGAGACGTGAGGTCGGTGCGGTCGTCGAGAAACCAACTCGGCAGTGTCGAGTTGGCCGCCGCAAAATCCGGGCGCCAGTCGTGTGCGCCCAGCGCCGACATGTCCACCCCGCCCGAGGTGACGGTCAACACGAGGTGGGTGATCAGCTCAGGGCGTTCAAGTGCTGCGAGCACAGCGACGATACCGCCCATGGATTGCGCCACCAGCGCTGTGGGTCGGTCGATCTCGGCCAGCACACGCGCCACCAGGTCACTCATGCCGGTCACGTCAGGCACAGGCGGCGTGTCTCCAAAACCGGGCCAGCCGATGTGTACTTGCTGCGCCGGGTGGGCCAAGCGTTCAGCGACCGGATGCCAGAACTGGGTGTTGCCCGAGGCGCCGGGCAGGAAGATGAGTTTGGCGGGGGATGCGGTCACGGGTTCGTCCTTGAAGATGGGATTGAAAGAGTCAGCAGGAGGCCAAAGGGATACCGCCAGGTTCGATGACCGGCTCCAGCATCACACCACACTCGCCCGATGCAAGCTGCTCATATGCCCAACACCCGCCGCCTTCAAACGACTCACCAGATCCTCCCGCGCCGCTCGCCCTCCCGAACGCACGTACTCCAGCTCCGCCGCCGTAATCAATACCACCGGCACCAATCTGACCGGGGACAAGGGCATGTCATCCAGTTGGGTAGGAAAATCCGGCGCCGGGGCGCCGAGTAGAACGCCGGTGGAGTCGTCATCGGTCACGAAGAGCTTGGGCAGTTGATCGCCCATGTGGTGCGATTGGCTGAGCCCTGGCAGTTCAAGGGATAGCGTCCCGTATTGGTCGAGTTGGTGGGTGATGCCGCCAGCGTCGGCCACCGTTTTGGCGACGTGCTCCAGCAGCTCGAAAGCCCAGCTGCCTTTGAAAGGATCGACCTCCCCCACAGGACCATAGGCGTGCTCGGGGATATCCGCGGTTTCGACGAACAATTCCATCTCGAAGCCGTTGCCCATTCCTTCCGTATCATCGAATGGATCGGACAGGCCTTCAGTGGCGAGAATGATCGTGTCGCCACGACGAACCACGCGGTAGGCCTGGCGGGTCGAAGGCCAGTAAGGGCCGCCGGAAAAGGTCGGGCTGATCAGGTAGGCAAGGACATCCCGCTCGACCGTGCCAACAGCGCTCCAATGACGATCCAGGCACGCTGCGCCGGCTTCCCGGACGGCCAGATTGGCGGCTTCAGCCTCGGTCAGGTCGCCAAGCTCGTGGGATTGCGGCGCGGGCTGGTCGTCTTGGGTTTCAGGGGCTTTCGATGAACCGAAGAGCTTCTTGAAGAAATTCATGGGCGTTCCTTGCTGGATTTTCGCTCAACCTCGCCCGCGTCAGCACTCGCTGATCCGATGGCAGGCGTTGGGCGCATTGTGGCGTGTTGGCGTTGATATGAAAACGCGGGCAGGCACTTGCGGGCAGTTTCAACGAAAGGCGTGACAATCAGGCTATACACCGTCAAGTAACGCTGGTGGTCCTGTTCTCCGGTGCCGAAACGCAAGTGCTCAGGCTGCGTGCTGGTGACATAGAGCGTGCCGAACATCCAGTCCCACAGCGACAGGTTGACGCCGAAATTGCGGTTGAAATGACGCGGTGCATCGCTGTGGTGGATCTGGTGCTGGGCCGGACTGTTCAGCACATGTTCCAGCACCGGACCAAAGGACAGCCAGACATGGGTGTGACGCAGGTTGGCCGCCAGGCTATTGAAAATGAACACCAGGTACGTCACGCCGAACAACGTGTAGCGGCTGATCTCACCACCACTGGCATACCAGAAGCCACCCGCGAAAAGACCCAGGCAGGCGGTGATGCCGAGCTTCTCGACGATTTTCTCCACAAAATGCATCCGACTCGCGGTGGCCGGCACCAGCACGGGCGCCGAGTGATGCACCTTGTGAAACGCCCAGAGCCAGCGCGAATGAAACGCCCGGTGTGCCCAGTAGTGGACGAAATCCTTCACCAGGAACACCCCCAGCCCATAAAGCAACGCGAGCGAAAAATTCTCACCGAGGCGCGGACGCGCGCCCCAGAGGTTGCTGAAAAAAGCCAGGTAATCCCCGGAGCGCAGGATGTACGGATCGACCAGATGAACAATGGGCAACACCAAGGCAATCTTGAGAATCGCCCGGACGAAGTAGTAGCGATAGTCCAGCAACGCCGAACGATGCAGGTACACCCCACGACCACCGATGAATTGCCAGAACGAACGAGCGTCAGTCAGGTGGCGGTGTTTTCTGAAACGGAACAGGCCATAGGCGACACCGTACGAAGCGCAGAGAAACAGGACTCCGAACCGACCGTTCAAGTTGAAGATGTCGAGGAACTGCTGGGTGATGGGGGCGATCACCCATGCGCTCAGGTGTTGATAGACAAGGGAAAACGCATCCACGAAATACCGGCCTCTGTCGAAGATGCGGTATTGTAAATCAGTCGCGTTGGGATGGGCTTGGGTTTTCAGGCATTTCTGGCGGTAGCCGCTCAAAAGGATCTAGGGGCGGCCCGTTCTACCGCGACGCATATGGATGAGTGCGGTTCTACGACTGTCTGGAGAAACTCGCTCTTCAACAGCGAAGGGCAAAAAGCCCAGCTTTGGATAAAGCAGCAAGCCTGCCGTGTTTTCATTGAAACACGATACCTGCACCTCAGTGGCGTCATAACGGTCGAACGCCAGGGCCGTCATCGTTTCCACAAGAAAGGTTGCAACGCCTTTACCTCGTGCCTCTTGGGCAACGATGACATTGCCGATACAGCAAACTCCACCTGTTTCAGCCCGATAGAAGTTAGCAAAACCAACGACACGGTTCCCAGCCTCGATGACCGTCGAATCGAATCGTTGAGCGATGGCGTCAGACAGCTGAGCCTCAGTCAGGGGGTATTGGGCTTTCGGGAACATATAGAACAGTTCCCGAGCGTCCTGCGCAAAGCTGCAGAGGGTCTTGATGTCATCAGCCTTCACTGGCCTGCTTTGCAATTGCATTGGGCGTCCTTGAAATCCATTCGTTTGGTATCTTGCTCACCTGATTTTGCTCAAACATTTGTTGGGGCGCCAGGACCGGATCGATTCCAAAAGGGATGCCTATGACATTGACGGCCGAAACTTTGGTCAGGATAGCCATGACCAATCCAATCAACGCGCAAATCACCTCGCGCGTGCCTTCACTCGGCTTGAATCAATGCATGCTCACCGCTGGCTGCTTGTTCCAAGCCGTCTGGAATCATCAGACGCAGCAGCCACCCGCTTGGGGCGTGAAGGATTACGACGTTTTTTACTTCGACCCGGATCTGTCTTGGGAAGCCGAGAATGAAGTGATCGACGCCGCGCAGCGGCTGTTCCAGGACCTCGACGTCAACATCGAAGTCAAAAATCAGGCCCGCGTCCACCTTTGGTACGGTCAGCGGTTTGGCAAGCCTTATCCTCAGTTGCGGTCGGCCAAGGATGGCATTGATCGTTACTTGATTGCGGGTACGTGTATTGGACTGGATGTTGAGACCGGTGAAATCTATGCGCCCTATGGCCTAGTTGACGTCGAGCAAGGTGTTCTTCGTATCAATCCAAAGAACCCTCAGCCCGATTTGTTCGATGAGAAGGCGAAAAGTTATCAAGCTCGCTGGCCGTGGCTCAGGATCATTGATGACCTTAGCTGATCCAACTCATTCCAGGAGCGAAGCCGACTTAAGTAAATCGTAAAGCCCTTCAGGTACCAGAGGGGATATAGCCGTGAAACTGGCACTGGAGCACCATGTTGCTCTGAACGATGCACCGTCGCTTTCAAAACCTTCCAGCCAAGGTTTTTCGTAGAGATCAGCGTCGTCAAACCTTGCATCGTAGACCTGGACGATCTCGTGCCCAGGCTTGCCGGCGTAGGTAAAAATGCTTTCCAAAGTGCCAATCAGTCGAAGGTCACTGATCGAGGCACCCAGTTCCTCTTGCACTTCTCGGACGATGGCATCATGGCTCCTCTCGCCGAATTCAATGCCACCACCAACGGGACGAAAAAACATCTGCTTTTTGTTGGCATCGTAGAACTGGTTGACCAGTATTTTTCCATGATGATGAAAGATACAAAGAGCGAGGGGGCGAATGCGTTGCTCCGACATGAATAAAACTTCCTTTTGATTTAATGATGCACAACGTCCTGCAAATCCCAGTGCCAGGGATTGAAACACCTACCGACTCAGCCTTGACTCATGGTCCCCGAAAAACTCGCCTCCACCGGCCCGATAAGAAAGACCGCGCCCACGCCATCCCAGCGAACCGTCACACACCCGCCATCACATTCAACCTCGACGGTGCTGTCCAACAAACCACGACGAATCCCATTAACAACCGCGCCACACGAGCAAGAACCTGAACCCAGCGCGACCCCAGCACCGCGTTCCCAGATGCGCAACCGAATATGCGTGCGATCAATGATCTGGACAAAATGAACGTTGGTCCTGAGTGGGAATAGCGCGTGGGTTTCGATGGCCGGGCCGATGGTCGCGATATCAACGGTTGCCAAATCTCCCACAAAGTAAGTGCAGTGCGGATTACCCATGCTGCACGCGGCTGGACTGCCGGCAAGTGGCAACACAGCGGTGTCCAGTGCTTGCGCCAAGGGGATGTCCGACCAGCCGAAAAGTGGCACACCCATGTCGACGGAAATGTCGCCGGTTGAGGTACGCTCGCACGTGAGCAGACCACGGTTGGTGCGCAGCGCTACCGAAGCAACATTTGCTTCGCGCATCAGCATATCCGCCGCTCCCCGTGTTGCGCTGCCGCAAACGTCCAGCGCGGAGCCATCCGCGTTCCAGAACATCACGCGCGCATCGGCATCGTCGCAATCGAGCAACACCGCGAGTTGGTTGAAGCCCACGCCCAAGTTCCGATCCCCCATTCGCTGGGCCATGGCACTCGTCACCGGGTTGGCCGAATTTCGCGAATCGACAATAACGAAGTCATCGCCATTGGCATGCATCTTTTGAAAGTTCAGCGGCATGCAAACGCCCTGCTGGAGATGGAAATGGAATTACCGTCGGGGTCCTTGGCGTTGGCGAAAGAGTAACCGTCCGCCCTGTGCGTAGCGCCAAACTTCAGGCCTTGGGCCAGGCACTTTGCCTTGAAACCCTCGACATCCTGGAGATCAAAGACAAGCTTTACGGTAACTTGCCCTGTTTTAACGGCCTTCCCTGCCGGGTGAACCATCAGGATCGCGCCACCGTTTGCAGGGCTCAATTCGGTGACGCGGTCATCGGTTTTTCTTTCACTGGTAAAACTGAAATGACGCTCATAAAAATCGCAGGTCGCTTGAACGTCCCGGACATACAGCATGATTCGATTGAGTGACGGTTGCATGTGTTCTTCCTTGATCAATGTCGACGATGAAACTCATGATGACGAAGCTTGATTCCGTTCAATGCGCTCCAGGTTTGGCCTTCCTTTCAAGCCACGCGTCACGCGTCATCTCCCAGACCTCCTTGAGCAACACCCCACAGACAAAATCCCCTTCCTGCGTCCCGATCAGGCGCATGCCTTCGTGCTCCGAAATCCTGCGCGAAGCAAGGTTGCCCACTGCCTTGGGCACTTGCATGACAGGGCGCCCCAGCGCTTCAAACCAATAGGCATTGATCACTTCACAAGCCTCGCGCATGTAACCCTTTCCCTGCCATTGCGGCGCCAGCCAGAAGCCACGGTTGTTGCCGGGCTGGTCGTAGAGGCTGATGCTGCCGATGCTCTGTGTCGGCTCTTCGGCAATACGGATCATCCAGTGCCACTCGCGTCCGGCTGCCATAGCGGGGAGCGCATGGTCGCGCACGTACGTCAGCGCGCCGTCATCCGGGTAAGGCCAGGGCACGCGGCTGTCCAGGTAACGGACCACTTCCCAATGGGGAAATAGCTGTTGAATTGCCGGTGCATCCGTCAGCTCAAGAGGTGTGAGGATGAGGCGGCGGGTCGGGAACGTGGGGGTGGGGCTCATGATGAAACTCCTTTTTCAACGTTATGGCGTCCTTGGAAACCCTCCACGCTAAAAGTTATCCGTCGCCCTGCACAGTTTGCTGTCCTCCAAGGATAAAGGGGGAAGCTCGGTCGTTTTCACGGACAGTTGCTTGAGGGTCACCGTGCACTTGTATCGCCCCGCGGCGTCCAGCTGGTAGTCCGCCCCTGCTTTAGGGACAAAGCGGAACATGTTGTAGCATTGAGCACCTATGTAATGAAACGCGATGGGCTGCCCGGCAGGCACCAGCAGCTCAGTCATTACCGTGGAAGATGAGTGTTTGTCGTCATCCGGCATACCCAGGCTTTCGCCGTTGCGATTGGCGTAGCCATCGCGGAACGCCACCATGACACCCGCGCCCGGCAGGCGGAAGTCCACACAATCGGACTTGGGTACAGCCCTGACCATGCCATCGCTGATCACCCGCAAGCGCGCGGTCTCGCCACCGTCAGGCGTTGAGTAAGGGGTGGAGAAAGAGCGGACATCCGACAGCGCTCCACAGCCGGTGAGCAGGGTCAGTAAGGTGAGGCTCCAGGTATATCGCAGGACGCGGGACGTAACGCGCGGAAAAATGTCAGTTCGGGAGTTGAGGGGGCGTGGCGATTGGCTCACGATGATGCTCCGTGCGGGTCAGATATCCATGGCCAACGGCGGTCGAGAGGAACGCGATGCCAGCGCGAGATTTTATAGAGGGTTCGGGGATTGGCTGCAATGGCCGATGTATCGGGCCGCGTATCATCCTGAGCTCCCGTGGATCGACAACCAACCCGGCCCCCTGATCAGCAGATAATTGCCCTACCCCTTGTCCGGCTCTTTGGCCGTCTTTCTGCGACCCTTCGAAGTCACTACTTTGTATTCACCGGCACCGGCCTCTTCCACTGAATATGCGATCAAAGAATCCCCGTGCAAAAGGTAATGAGCTGAAGTTTTACTGACGGAAAGAGGGACAGTTTCGATATGAGCCGCCACCTTTGCTGAAGTCGCGGTCAAGAAAGCACTCGGCTCCATCGCAAACCGCTCCGCCAGCGCATACGCCATCTTGTGGCTGATAGGCCTATCGCCATTGAGCACTTTGGACACCGCCGTTTTATCACCGATCTCAGGGAGGTCTGAACCGGTGAGCCCGAGCGTCTCCATCAGATCCTTGATCAATTGCACAGGCGTGCAGGTCGCCTCAAAAGCGGCATTCGACTCGCGAAACTGTTCGCAGTTGCGCTGGTAGGCCAGGATTTCGTCCTCGAGCTCAACGAGAATTTTCTCCTCAGTCTTGCTCAGTTCGCGCCCGTCGGTGAGCGCATCGAGCAGGTCGGTCGCACGCTCATAGTCGGCAGGGGTCTTGATGCCATGCACAAACTCACCGCGCAGGCGATCCAGTAACGCATGTAGCTCGCCAAGCGTTGCGATCACGGTTTGAAAGTCGTTCCGGGCTGCGCTCATCGTCTTACCCCTTTGTTTCTTGCATACCAGACGTTGGCAACGTCGTAATCGGCATGCGTGTAGATGTGTTTGACGTAGATCTTCTGCCGGGTGTAGTTGACGCCACCTATCACCCTGAGATTATTGCCGCCTACGTCGATCACCACCCAGTTCATTGCGGCTCTGGGCTTGAACAAGTCGACACCGTGCGTACCGAAAAGCTTTTGCAGGTCCGCGAACGCTTTGGGGCGCGCCATCCTCAAAATGCGCAGGCATCGATCAAGCCCGGCCTTGTCGTTCGGGTACAAAATCGCAGCGTCGTCAAAACGTGATGGCGTGAGTATATCCATGGGCTTCCTTGTCTTTGAGCCGATGGTACTCTGGTTGTGTTTTTTAACAACAACGATTTATTGGCAGCAGAGGGACTCATACAGTGGCAAGCAGGCGATTTAGCCGGCAGCATTGGGCCAAATGGGCTTATCACCTACACATCCCGAGACAAAAACATGAACCCTGTCGACTCGAACCGCCTGAAAACCTGGCAGGCCCTTTCCTCGTTCTTCCTGGATACCGAGATCGACGACCTGACCTACAACTACATCGCTCGCGTAGTCCTTGAAACCAATTATTCGCCAAAGGAAATCCACAGCATCCTGTGGAATGAAGTGTTCCCGGTGCTCGAAGCGAACCTCAGGTCCGTGGCGGGTGAATGGGCGGGATGGACGGATGAGTGGCTGCTGGAGCACATCAGTGCAAGTGATGAGCTGGAGCCCAGGAAAGGCCGCGGCAGCATTGCCAAGGAGATTGCCAGGTGTTGGAGCCAGGTCGCGACGCGGCTCCCACCCGGATACGACTGATGCAATTGCATCGCCACCTCAAGCTTCCCTGAAGTGGCCAACCTTCACCCCGTCACACACCCCTGCGGCACCTTCCCAGCAAAACTATCCACCAGACTCGCCACCACCATCTCCCCCATCCGCGTGCGGGTCTGCAACGTCGCGCTCGCGCGGTGGGGTTGCAGCACCACCTGCTCATTGCCAAACAATGCCTCGGGCACATGCGGCTCATCGACAAACACATCCAGCGCCACACCGGCGATTTCACCAGCGGTCAGCGCCGCCACCAGGTCGGCCTCGTTGACCAGTTTGCCCCGGGCCACATTGATCAGATACCCGCCCTGGCCCAAGGCACGCAGCACCTCGGCATCGATGATGGCTTCAGCCTTGTCGGCGGCGGCCGCGAGGATCAGGGCGTCGCTGTCGCGGGCCAGTTGCTTGAGGTCGGCGACGAAGGTGTGGCTCACGTCACTCATGGGCTGCAAGTCGGTGTAGCTGATCGAGCACCCGAACGCGGCGGCGCGGGTTGCCACGGCGCGACCGACCCGGCCCATGCCGACGATGCCGATGCGCATGCCGGACACCTGACGGGCCAATGGCAGCGGGGCCAGTGGCGTCGGGCTGTGGGGCCATTGGCCTGAGCGCACGTAACGGTCACCGGTGCACAGCCCGCGACACACGGCAATCAATAGACCAATCGCCAGGTCGGCGACATCTTCGGTCAGCGCGCCGATGGTGGCCGTCACGCGGATTCCGCGATCCCTGGCGTAGGCCAGGTCCACGGCATCGGTACCTACGCCGTTGACCGCCACTACTTCCAGCTTGGGCAGTTGGGCCATGAGCGCCTGACTGATGCCGGTATGCCCGCCAGTAATGACACCGCGAATATTGGCCCCGTGTTCTTGCAGATAGGCTTGTTTGTCGGCCTGTTCGAAATAGCGCCGCACCGTGAACAGCTCGTTGAGCCGGGCGTTGATTTCAGGGATCAGGATCGGGCTGAGTTGCAAGACTTCTGGCTTCATGTAGACCTCGTAACAGAATAAAAAAGACTGGCTCAACCGCGACCGGCAAACGGCATGGCCGTGGCCATGACGGTCATGTTCAGGACGTTGGCCGATAACGGCAGGCCGGCGATGTAGCGCACCGCGTCGGCGACGTGCTTGACGTCCACCATCGGCTCCACCGCGATGCTGCCGTTGGCCTGGAGTACGCCCTTGGTCATGCGCACGGACATCTCAGTGAGGGCGTTGCCGATGTCGATCTGGCTGCAGGCGATGTTGTATTCGCGTCCGTCCAGGGCCAGGGATTTGGTCAGCCCCAGCACCGCGTGTTTGCTGGCGGTGTAGGCGCTACTGAACGGTCGTGGGGTGTGGGCCGAGATCGATCCGTTGTTGATGATCCGTCCGCCCTGGGGCTGCTGCCGGCGCATCAGGCCGAAGGCGCCACGGGCGCAAAGGAAAACGCCGTTGAGGTTGGTGTCGATCACGTTTCGCCACTGCTCGAACGTCAGCTCATCCAGCGGCACGGCGGGCGCGTTGACCCCGGCGTTGTTGAACACGACGTCCAGGCGTCCGTAGACCTCGGCGATGGTTGCAAACAGCCCATCGACACTGACCGGGTCGCGCACATCAGTGGGCACCGCCAAGGCTTCGCGACCCTGGCTGGCCGCCAACTCGGCCAATGCCTGCAAGGGCTCTGGCCGGCGGCCGGCCAACACCAGCGTGTAGCCGTCTTCCATCAGGCCCAGGGCCACCGCACGGCCAATCCCGCTGCCGGCGCCAGTCACCAAAGCCACTTTCAATGTGTTGGACATGTGGGTTCTCCTTTCTCGAATTCAGTAAGACAAACGCGGACCGACGCGCATTTCCAATTCGCCAATACCGTCGATGCCAGCCGTGATGACATCACCCGGCTGCAACACATCGACGCCTGACGGACTGCCGGTCATGATCAGGTCGCCGGCCCGCAACGCCACCGATTGGGAGATGCGGGCGATCACTTCACTGACCGACCAGATCTGGCTGTCGAGGCTGTCGCGCTGGCGCTCCTGGCCGTTCACGTTCAACCACAACTCGCCATCGGGGTGCCCCGCCCGGGAGACCGGCACGATGGCGGTCATTGGCGCGGCGCCGTCGAACACCTTGGCGCCCTCCCATGGCAAACCGTTGCGCTTGGCCATGCGCTGGACATCACGCCGGGTCAGATCCAGACCCGCCGCGTAGCCCCATACATAAGCCAACGCCTGGCTCTCAGGGATGTTGGCGCCGCCCTCACCGATGGCCACGACCAATTCGATTTCGTGGGCGAACTCCTCGGTCACCGATGGAAACGCCACCTCACCGGCCGCTTCCACCACGCAGCTGGCAGGCTTCATGAAAAACACCGGTGGCACTCGGGATTCACCCTGGGTATCAGGCCAGGGATAGTTGCGGCCAACGCAAAAGACCCGGCCGACGGGAAAACGCTGCGGGGTGCCGACAACCGGCAAGGTCACTGGCAGGTCCGGGGTAAAGACATACTCGGGCATGTTCATCCTGATAAAAGTCCTGTTGGAAGCGTCAGCGTACGGCGGCAATCCCTGGCGAAGTTGGAGGAATGCCGCCTCGTGTTGGAGAAAAACGGTTTTTTCCGGGCTCAGCGCGCCTTCAGTTCAATGCGATACAAACGGCCAAGCAGCAACGAATAGGACAAGGTGCCGATCAGCGCCACGCCACCGATGAACCAGAAGGCCAAGGCGAATGAGCCGGTCTTGTGGACGATCGCGCCAATCACGATGGGGGTGACAATCCCGCCGATGTTGGCCGCCAGGCTGGTGATCCCGCCGGTCAGCCCGATCAGTTCCTTGGGCGCCACTTCCGACACCGCCGCCCACGAGGACGAAGCGATGCCCTGGGCAAAGAAGGCAACCGTCAGCACGGCGATGCAGATCACGTTCGAGTCGGTGAAATTCACCAGGACGATGGACATGCCCAGCATCGACCCGACCACCAACGGCAACTTGCGGGCAAAGGACAGCGAGTAGCCGCGACGGATCAGCAGGTCGGACACGATCCCGGCGAGCAGGATGCCCACCGTCGCGCCCACGAACGGCAGCACAGCGAAGATCCCCGCCTTGATCATGGTCAGCTGACGCTCTTCGATCAGGTACGTGGGGAACCAGGTGAGAAAGAAGTACAGCGCCGACGTGCTGGCGAACTTACCGATGCAAATCGCCCAGACCTGCCGATAGCTGAACAGCTCGGCGATCTGCCGCCAGTTGAAGCGGGTACGCTCCTGACTGCTCTTGACCAGCCCTCCCCCGGCTTCGATGTACTTGAGTTCTTCCTTGCTGACTTTCTTGCAGTTCATCGGGTCGCGATACAAAAACAGCCAGGCCACACCGAAGACGATGCCGAGTGCGCCGGTGCTGTAGAACACATGGCGCCAGTCATAAGTGGTCGCCAGCCAGAGCAGCGCACCGGTAAACAGCGCCGTGCCCAAGTACTGGCCGCACACGTAAATGCTGCTGGCCAGGCCCCGTTCACGCGCCGGAAACCACACCGTGACCGCCCGGCTGTTGGCCGGAAAAGCCGGCGCTTCCATTGCGCCGACGGCCAGGCGCAGACCGAACAGCGAAGCGAAGCCCGTGGCCAAGCCCTGGCACACGGTGACGGTCGACCAACTGATCAGCGACACCCCGTATGTGAACCGGGAACCGAAGCGATCGGCAATGAAGCCGGCGGGCACCAGTGCGATCGCGTAGGTCCAGGCAAACGCGGAAAAAATCAGGCCCATCTCGATCTTGTCCAGGCCCAGGTCCTTGGCGAGGAACGGCGCGGCAATCGAGATATTCACCCGGTCGATGTAGTTGATGATCGTCGCGATCAGCAGCAGCGACAGCATGAACCAGCGCCGCCGTGACGGCAGGCGTTCTGGTACTGCGGCGTCCCGGGCGCCGGCAACCACCGGTGCTGCGGCGGTCTGGGAGGTGTGGGAATTCGACATGAGTGGACCTCGTTATTGTTAGAAGCGTCGAAATGTTTACGAGCAGCCGAAATCAATGCCCTCGATGCCGGGGCAGAACAATCGCTACAGGAATGAAAGGTGCGAACAGCCGATGTCAGGTGTTCGAAGAGACCTTGCAACAGGATCTGTTGCAGGAGCGGTCGGGAGGGTCAGCGAGAAGCAGGAACAGGTTCATGATGTGCGCACCTTTTGATTGTTTTTGGATGGAGGGTCGGGTTGCGTGGCTCAACAGTGGTCGTACAACAAATCAAAATCAACTGAGCTGTTAGATCATTTTTCCCGTTTAAAACCGCGTCCAAGGAACCTGTCCAAAAAAATCAGATTGGTGAATTTTTTCATATTCTTTTTAAGTTCAAGTTAACTATTTGTTTTTAAAACATAAATTAACAAAGCAGAATTTATCATTCTTGGACAAGCGCCCTACATTTTCGAGAGACAGAAAATTCACGCCAACGGCCTCGTCATCGTATGACTTCTTGAAAGTCATCCAGATACACCGTCACAATCGTCATCACCGCCATGCACCGCAAAGGATTCCCTGGAGATGTCATCACCGAGCCGAGTCCCTACCTATGTCATGCAGCAACGCAGCGAATTGACGGATTTCTACATTCGCGACAAAAAGGGCCGGCGCGCCGAAACCAGCCCGCATCGCCACGAGTATTTCCAGATCCAGATCAACCTCGGTGGCGACACCGTGCAACACATTGGCAACGTCGAACGTCCGTTCCCGCGCAACACCCTGGCCTTCATCCTGCCCCACCGCGTGCACGTGATTCCGCACCCGGCCGAGAGCAACTTCATGGTGATCAATTTTTCCCAGACCTTCCTGCTGCCGCATTTGCAATGCGACCCGATGGACCTGGAAGAAGTCTCGATTCTGCTGGCGCCGGAACTGTCGCCGTTCCGTTTCCAGGAACATTTGGACTTCATTCTGGGGGATGAGGATTTCGCCAAAGCCTGCGCGCTGATCGAGCAGATGCGTGGCCTGGACCAGAACCGTCAGTTCGGCACCCGCGAGATGCTCAAGGGCTTGTTGCTGCAACTGATCGGCAGCGTCTGCGCCTTGTACGCCGAGCCGCTCAAGCGCCTGGCCGAAGAGAACGCCGCCGAAGTCAGCCGACGCGATGCGCTGGGCCGGATGTCCGAGTACCTGCGCAAGAACATCGCCGACCCCGACCTCAACCTGATCAAGGTGGCCGCGGCGACTTACCTGTCACCGACCTACCTGACCCACTGGCTGCGCAAGGAAATTGGCAAGACCTTTACCGAGCTGGTGCTCGAACGTCGGATGCATGCGGCGCGCAATTACTTGCTCAACGGAACACGGCCAGTGGGCGAAGTGGCGAGGTTGTGCGGGTTTGCCGACGAGGCCTATTTTTCCAGGCGTTTTCGCCAGATACACGGACAGCCGCCGGGGCAGTTCAGGCGGCAGCAGTTGAACCCGGACAGTCCGCAGTTGCCGTTGAATACATAAGCCGACAATCGCGGATACGGGTCACCGCAAGATCAACACCGCGGCCACCGCAATCACGGCCACCACGCCAAAGACCATCCGCGCGATCCAGGGCGCGGTGAGCCAGACGCCGGTCACCCCGGCAATCTGCCCCACGTTCTTTTCGGTCAGGCGGAAACTCGGCTCCCGAAAAGGATTGCCGCAATGTGGGCAGGCGTAGGCCTTGTCGGAAATTCTGGAAGCGCATTCAGGGCAATCGATCAGACTCATGTGCGACCTCAGGGAGAGACGAACTTGGGGTACTGACAGAGACCACGCATCTCCAGTTTTTGTTCTGAATCGAGTAAACCTTTTGCAGAGCACACTACGCAAAAGCGAACTGCTTCACAGCCAACAAGATAGTCCAGCCACTACTGTGGGGGTTCTACGCGCCGGATAAGATCGTTCAGCACGTAAGTGTCCAGAAAGGCTGTGACTTCAATGATCTGACCATTCTTGAAGGTCATGTGCCACAGGTAGGTGTTGTTGTAGGGTTTGCGATCAAGCGCCATGGCTGTTCCGTTCCACAGAACAACCACGACATCATTCTGAGCAACGATGCTCTGCACCGTGGGGACAATCGGTGTTGCCAGTCGCGCGGTAATCGGCCGCACGACTTGGGCCAGCTCAGCCTTGCTGTTATAGACACCGGAAACAGGACTCGTCCCGGCCACGGTCCATTTCGCATTGGGCGCCAGCAGATCGAACACCGTGCCTTTGCCCTGCTGCCAGTGAGTGAACGCCTGGCGGACCAGCGTCGCATTCGCGTGCGGGGTGTTTTCCGAAGCCCAGACGTTGTTCGTAAAAAATATTAAAGACAGTGCAAGCGCCTGGACGCGCCAAGCGAAATTAATCCATCTGGTCATGATGTTCTCTCACAGCAATGCAGTTGATAAGACGCTCTTCCAGGAGAACCTTAACGGCATGTGCCCAGAAACCTTTGCCCGATACTGCTGTGAGGTTGCCTGATGCTATTCAGTGGCGAGGTTCCACGAGCAGCCGTTCATCAAGCAATTTGCCGTGCCTTTCTGTCTTCAGTCTTCAGTCTTCACGACCTTCTTGCACCTGTGCTCAAACTCCCACCCCCACCGGGAAGCTATCGCACGCCAGCGGAGAGTATTTCATTCCGAGGGAGAGAGAGAGGCTGGTTTCCAGAATCGCCAGGCCAGCCAGCGACTGACACTCAAGGCCCAGGCAAACAGAGCGATCAATCCGACACTAAGCTGCATCCCATTCACGCCCGTGCTGCTGATGAGCTTGCCGGCGATAAAGGGAAACCCGAATACGCCAATGAAGTAGGACAGGCTGAAAAGCAGCAGTGCTTGTGCGGTCAGCCCAAGTGGCGCCTCGTTGGCAGCCAAGACATTAATGACCGAATAGTTGAGACCATAACCGACCCCAAGCAAGGCGGCGGTCAACCCATAACTCAGACTGTCATGGACCCACACACCGAACCCCGTCACGGCGACCAACATCAACGTGGTCAGCAGGCAAGAAGTCGCGAAAGGGTCACGGCTGACCACCCACCCGGCAATCAACAACCGACAAACGATAGCCGACCCCATGAAACCGATGAAAAACAGGGAGTAGTCAAGCCCCTGACTGGCTGCATAACTGGTCTGGAAACTGCCCAGGCCACCGAAGATCGCGCCCCCCAGCCCCACCATCAAAATGGACAACGCTGAACGTGAGCGCAGCACATCCGTCGCCGATCTCAGCCCCATCCGAGCCTTATCGCCAGACCGGCGCTCCACTTCGGCAAAGCCCGTTCTCAGCCACCAAAAATACACCCCACCCAGCAATGCCGCGGCGGCGGCAAAGAAGAAAGCCGTCTGGATGGGTAACCCAACGGAACTGGCCAACTTGCCTGAAAGCGGGCCACTACCGATCCCCGTCAACATGCTGCCCGACAAAAGCGCGAAGCAATGAGTCCGCCTGGCTGGCTCGACCATCGCTGCGACCATGATGGGCCCAACCGTGTAAAACAATCCCCACCCGATCCCCAGCATCAAACCGCAGGCCAACAAACCGATGCCAAGACCCGATAGCAGCGCAAACCCCATGGATGCAATGACCAGAAATACAGCGCCAAGGGCCATGCACAGTGCAGCGCCTACGCGCTGCATCAAATGCCCCGAGGCGACCACCGCGACCAGGGTACTCGTCATGGCAACGGCAAAGACCTGCCCTGCATCGCGCTCAGTTCCCCCCAGGGAGGACACCAGCAGCGAGACCAGGAAAGTGGCGCCATAAGAAATGGACAGAAGGAAACTGGCTACGCAAAACAGGCCGAATCGATTGGAGGGCCTGCCGTTGGAGAGCGGTGGCATCGGAGTTTTCCCACGCGTTGAACAGGCCGTTTTGTAGCACGGCTACATGGGGGGATAGTCATTTGGGTGGCGGAGTCAAGGTTAGGAAATCCACACCTTTTGCGCTGCCGGCGTATCACCTGGGGGCCATTGCCCCTATCGTCATTTTTTCAGACGGCAGAAACCACAAAACCCCTGGTTTTCTTGGAAAACCAGGGGTTTTGTGTGTATCGAATTTGGCGGTGAAGGAGAGATTCGAACTCTCGATACAGTTTCCTGTATACACACTTTCCAGGCGTGCTCCTTAAGCCACTCGGACACTTCACCGTATCTCGGCAAACTGTTCAGTCTGTCGAGGCGCGCTAATGTAGTCGAAAGCTTTTCCGATGGCAAAGGTTTTTTTCAGAATTTTCATGCGGTTAAGCTTGGTCGAGCATTTAAAACGCGCTTGGTCATGGCAAACCGGCCAATCTTCGGGGCTATGCAGACGCTGTTCTATAGATGAAGGCGAAGCAGGATGGGCGGGCCAGGCTGTTTGCAGGGCCTCGGGCTGACCGGTGAGTCAGTCACGGCGCTTTACCTGACCTGCGGCGGTGAGTAACGTCTGCGTCACTTCTCTTACAAGGAATAGCGTCATGAGCGACTTGATTGCCTACCATCTCGAAGACGGTATCGCGACCCTGACCTTGAACAACGGCAAGGTCAATGCCATCTCGCCAGATGTGATTGCCGCGTTCAACGCAGCGCTGGACCAGGCGACGGCGGATCGGGCGGTGGTGATCATTACCGGGCAACCGGGGATTTTGTCGGGTGGTTATGATCTGAAGGTGATGACCGCCGGTCCCAAGGAAGCGGTGAGCCTGGTCACGGCCGGCTCGACCCTGGCCCGCCGCCTGTTGTCGCACCCTTTCCCTGTCGTTGTCGCTTGCCCGGGGCATGCGGTGGCCAAGGGTGCGTTCCTGCTGCTCTCGGCGGACTATCGCATTGGTGTGGAAGGGCCGTTCAGCATCGGCCTGAACGAAGTGCAGATCGGCATGACCATGCACCACGCCGGTATCGAACTGGCCCGTGATCGCCTGCGCAAGTCGGCGTTCCATCGCTCGGTAATCAATGCCGAGATGTTCAATCCGCAGGGCGCCGTGGATGCCGGTTTCCTCGACAAGGTGGTGTCGGCCGAAGAACTGCAGGGCGCGGCCCTGGAAGCGGCGCGTCAGTTGAAGAAGATCAACATGACAGCCCACAAGAACACCAAACTGAAAGTGCGCAAGGCTCTGCTGGATACGCTGGACAGTGCGATTCTGCTGGATCAGGAGCACCTGGGTTAACGCTGTAGGAGCTGTCGAGCGGAGCGAGGCTACGATTGGTAATGGAAAGATCGCAGCCTCGCTCCGCTCGTCAGCTCCTACGAGCCCAGCGAGAGCAAACTCCCTCACCACCGGTGCAGCCATCCCCTAGAGCCAGGCTTTTTTCCTACGCGCGTCGTTTAAAAGTCCGCAACCGCTCTGGGCCGCTTCTGTCACGACGCGTGGAAACATGCGCTTAAACATCGTCCATCTCCTACCTCTATAGCGGCAATTGCCGAAAACAGTGCACATCCGTACACTGCGCCACCTTTTGTCCCGATGGGGCCTGTAGATGCTGTTTGTATTGCGTATGTTGTTGATGGGCCTGCATTTTGTATTGGCTGGCGTGCTCGGGGTGATTCTGGGGCTGTGCCGGCCGTTCAACCCGGACAACAGCCGTTTATGCGCAAGGTTGTACGCGTTGCCGGCGATGTGCATTTTGCGCCTGCGGGTCCGCACGCAAGTCGACTCGCTGGTGAATAAGCCCAACGGCTGCGTCATCATCGCCAACCACCAATCCAACTACGACCTGTTCATGTTTGGCAACGTGGTGCCGCGCCGTACCGTGTGCATCGGCAAGAAGAGCCTGAAATGGGTGCCGCTGTTCGGGCAATTGTTCTGGCTGGCGGGCAACGTGTTGATCGACCGCGGCAACGCGATCAAGGCCCGAAAGTCGATGCTGACCACCACCCATACCTTGCAGCACGAGGACACCTCTATCTGGGTTTTCCCGGAAGGCACGCGCAATTTGGGCGAGGATCTGCTGCCGTTCAAGAAAGGCGCCTTCCAGATGGCAATAGCCGCCGGAGTGCCGATTGTTCCGGTGTGCGTCAGCAGTTACATCAAGCACATGCGCCTCAATCGCTGGCGCAGCGGTGACATCCTCATACGTTCATTGCCGGCGATTCCTACGGCCGGATTGAGTATGGATGACATGCCCCAGCTCATTGCCCAATGCCGTGAACAGATGCGCGAGTGCATCGCGACAATGGACCGGCAGTTGCAAGCAGCCTGAATGGAAACCCGCCCCCTCGGCGGGTTTTCTTTTGCCGCCGAACTCCGCAGATTTTGCTGACTCTCAAGCTACAGGGCGCGTTAAGCTGGACGCTGCCTGCCACTGCCATTTACAACAAGAAGTGAACCACCATTATGGGTAGAGTCGTTGCTGCTGCGGTCTACAGCGCCGGTAAGAAAGTCACTAATATCACCCTCGACGAAGGCAGCGCCTGGGCTGCCAAACCTGGTCATTTTGTATGGATTGGTCTCGAAGAGCCGAGCGCCGTGGAGCTGACCAACCTGCAGCGTCAATTCAACCTGCACGAATTGGCGATCGAAGACGCCATGGAGAAACACAGCCGGCCCAAGTTGGAGACCTTTGGCGATGCGCTGTTTATCGTCACGTATTCGCCGATACGCAAGGACGGCAAGCTGCTGTTCATCGAAACCCATATCTTTGCCGGCAAGGGCTACATCATCACCGCTCGCAACGGCCACTCAGCGTCCTACGCCCACGTCCGGCAGCGCTGTGAGGCACGTCCGCTTTTGCTGAAACACGGGGAAGATTTCGTCCTCTACGCCATCCTTGATTTCGTGATTGAAAACTACCAGCCAATGGGTGAGGCCATTCACGCCGAAATCGATGAGCTGGAACACAATGTCATGTGCAGCTCCCTGAACGAACGGGACATCCAGAACCTGCACAGCTTGCGCCGCGACGTATTGCGCCTGCGCCGTTACGCGGCGCCAATGGTGGAGATCAGTGAAGAGTTGCAGAAACTCGACTTCCCCTTTATCGACAAGAACATGAGCCCGTATTTTCGCGACGTGCAGATTCATGTCACGCGGCAAATGGAAGACCTGACCACCCTGGCCGACATCGCCAGCCAGACCATCGAAGTCGGCGTGCTGCTCGAAGCATCGCGCCAGAGCGTGGTGCAGCGCAAGTTCGCGGCTTGGGCGGCGATCCTGGCGTTTCCCACGGCCGTGGCCGGGATCTATGGGATGAACTTCCAGGACATGCCGGAGTTGAGTTGGCAATACGGCTATTTCGCGGTGCTGGGGGTTATTGCGGTGGGCTGCTCATCACTGTGGTGGAGCTTCAAGCGATCGGGGTGGCTGTAGGCGAACAGAGGAATTTGTGTGGGGTTCACCGTCGGAACGCCGCCCGAAGCAAGCTCGCTCCCACAAGGGATTTGCGTCGTACACAGATCCAGTGTGGGAGCGGGCTTGCTCGCGAAGACGGCGGCACATCCAACATCAACGCCAACTGATCCACCGCGATCGCGAGCAAGCTCGCTCCCACATTAGAGAGTGGTGATCTTTAGCCTTGGGTGGCTTCGGCCTGCGGCTTGTGAGCGACGAAACGCATCATCCACTCCGCCACCGTGGTGCCATGGTGCTCGTGGGCAAGGCTCGCCACGCCCTGGCTATAGATCTGCTCGCCGAGGTGTTGCTGGCGAATCTCCAGCAAGGCCCGGGAATAATCATGGATGAACTCCGGGTGACCCTGGAAGCACAGCACCTGGTCGTTGATGTGGTAGGCGGCAAACGGGCAGAAATCGCTGGAGGCGATGACCGTCGCGCTTTCGGGCAATTCGGTGACCTGGTCCTGATGGCTGATCAGCAAGGTCAGTTCTTCCATCACCGGGCTCATCCAAGGCGCCTTGGCGGCGAGTTTGTAGCAATGGGTGCCGACGCCCCAGCCTTGGGTGGCGCGTTCGGTCTTGCCGCCCAGCAACAACGCCAGCAGCTGATGACCAAAGCACACACCAAGCAATTTATCGCCGCGCTGGTAGCGCTCCAGCAGGTAGCTCTTGAGGGTTTGAATCCAAGGGTCGGTGCCGAAGGAGTCAGCCTTGCTGCCGGTCACCAGATAAGCGTCGAACTGCTCGTCATCGCTGGGGTAATGCCCCTCCATCACGTTGTACACGACGAATTCGGCCGCAATGGGCTGCTGCGAAAACAGGCGCTGGAACATCTGCCCGTAACCCTGATATTGGTCGACCAGTTCCGGACGCAGGATATCGGTTTCCAGAATGCAGATGCGTAGCGACATAAAAAATACCTGACACGATGATGGGAATATTGCACACCCCAGAGCCTGCCCTGAAACACGGTCCCAAGGCAAGCCCCTTCCCGGGTCTGTCAGAACAGTTCGTGGCGAGCGGCTTTCTCCAATAGCAAGGCCGGCGGTGAGAAGCGCTCGCCGTATTGCTCGGCCAGATACTGGGCGCGACCGACAAAGTCCTGCAGGCCATATTGATTGATGAACTGCAGTGCACCGCCGGTCCAGGCCGCGAAACCAATACCGAAGATAGAGCCGACGTTGGCGTCAGCCGTCGAAGTCAGCACCCCCTCCTCCATGCAGCGCACGGTTTCCAGGGCCTGGATGAACAGCAGACGATCACGGATATCCTGCGGGGAAATCTGCCCGTCGGCTTTCTCGAAGCGGCTTTTGAGCGACGGCCACAGGGACTTTTGCCCATTGGCCGGGTATTCATAGAAACCGGCGCCGGCGGCCTTGCCCGGTCGCTTGTATTCGTTGAGCAGCAAGTCAATCACGGCGAACGCCGGATGCTCAATCGGCGTTTTCCCTTCTGCGCGCAGGTCCTTGGCGGTTTGCGCGCGGATATGGCTCATCAGGCTGAGGGAAACTTCGTCAGAGATCGCCAGAGGCCCGACCGGCATCCCGGCCTTGCGCGCTTCGGTCTCGATCATCGGCGCACTCACGCCCTCGCCGAGCATGGCGATGCCCTCATTGGTAAAGGTGCCGAATACCCGGGACGTAAAGAAGCCGCGACTGTCGTTGACCACAATCGGCGTCTTGTTGATCTGCAGGACAAAATCGAACCCCCGGGCCAGGGTCGCGTCACTGGTGCGTGCACCCTTGATGATCTCCACCAGGGGCATTTTCTCCACCGGGCTGAAGAAGTGCAGGCCGATGAACTTCGTCGGGTCCGGCACAGCCATGGCCAGGCCGGTGATGGGCAAGGTCGAGGTGTTGGAAGCGATCACCGCATCATCGCCCACCACCGCCTGGGCGGCGGCCGACACGCTGGTTTTCAGGGCGCGATCTTCGAACACCGCTTCGATGACCAGGTCGCAGCCGGCCAGGTCGGCGTTGCTGTCAGTGGGGTGAATCCGCGCCAGCGTGGCTTCGCGCTGTTCGGCGGTGAGTTGGCCGCGGGCGACCTTTTTATCCAGCAACGCCGCCGAACGGGCCTTGCCCTTCTCGGCCGCCGCCAGATCGACATCCTTGAGGACCACTGCGATGCCGGCCACGGCGCTGACATAGGCGATACCCGCCCCCATCATGCCCGCGCCGAGCACGCCGACTTTTTTCGTCAGATAAGGCGCAAAACCCTGTGGGCGAGAACCACCGGCCTTGATCTCGTTGAGCTGGAACCAGAAGGTGCCGATCAGGTTCTTCGCCACCTGGCCGGTGGTCAGTTCGGTGAAGTAGCGGGTTTCGATCAGATGCGCGGTGTCGAAATCAACCTGGGCGCCCTCCACCGCTGCGCTGAGGATTTTCTCCGGTGCTGGCAGGCAACCCTGGGTCTTGTTGCGCAGGATCGAAGGGGCAATTGCCAGCATTTGCGCAAGTTTCGGGTCAGCCGGCGTGCCGCCCGGCAGTCGATAGCCCTTTGCATCCCAGGGTTGGATGACGCAGGGGTTGGCAAGAATCCAGGCCCGGGACTTGGCCAGCAGTTCGTCACGATCCTTCGCCAGCTCATCGATCAAACCGGCCTGCAACGCTTGTTGCGCATTGACCTTCTTGCCCTCGAGCAGATATGGCAAGGCCTTTTCCAAACCGAGCAGGCGCACCATCCGCACCACCCCGCCACCGCCCGGCAACAGACCGAGCGTGACCTCCGGCAAGCCGAGCTGCACCGACGGCAGGTCCAGGGCCACGCGATGATGGCAGGCCAGGCAGATTTCCCAACCACCGCCGAGGGCCGCGCCATTGATGGCCGCCACCACGGGTTTGCCCAGGGTCTCCAAGGCACGCAGTTGCGCTTTAAGCAGCAGAACCATGTCGTAGAAAGCCTTGGCCTCGGGCTTGCCGACCTTGATCAATTCATTGAGGTCACCACCGGCGAAGAAAGTGTGCTTGGCCGAGGTGATGATCACACCGGCAATCGAGTCCTTTCCAGCCTGCAAACGGGCGACGCAGGCGGCCATGGCCTCACGGTACACCGCGTTCATGGTGTTGGCGCTCTGGCCCGGCATGTCCAGGGTCAGGACGACGATCCGGTCCTGGCCGGTTTCGTAACGAATGGCATCGGTCATGAAAAAGTGTTCCTTGAAGTCGGGGCTCAGAGGCGTTCAATGACGGTGGCAATGCCCATGCCGCCGCCGACACAGAGGGTCGCCAGGCCATAACGCCGGCGACGCACCTCCAATTCGTCGAGCAACGTGCCAAGGATTGCGCACCCCGTAGCGCCCAAGGGGTGCCCCATGGCGATGGAGCCGCCGTTGACATTGACCTTGGCCGGGTCGATGGCCATGTCCTTGATGAACTTGAGCACCACCGAGGCGAAGGCTTCGTTGACTTCGAACAGGTCGATGTCCTCCACCCGCAACCCGGCCTTGGCCAGGGCCTTGCGGGTAGCCGGCGCCGGGCCGGTGAGCATGATGGTCGGGTCGGTGCTGGTGACGGCGGTGGCGACGATCCGCGCCCGAGGTTGCAGGCCCATGGCGCGCCCCTTGGCTTCGGAACCGATCAACATCAGCGCGGCACCGTCGACGATGCCGGAACTGTTGCCCGGCGTGTGCACGTGATTGATTCGTTCGACGTGACTGTAGACGCGCAGCGCCGTGCCATCGAAGCCCATCTGGCCCATGGCTTCGAAACTCGGTTTGAGCTTGCCCAGACCTTCGAGCGTGGAGTCGGCGCGGATGAATTCGTCGTGGTCCAGCAGCACGATGCCATTCTGGTCCCGCACGGCGACCAGGGATTTATTGAACGAACCGTCAGCCCGGGCACGCGCCGCTTTTTGCTGGGAATTCAGCGCATAACCGTCGACATCCTCACGGCTAAAGCCTTCCAGCGTGGCGATCAGGTCGGCGCCGATGCCCTGGGGAACGAAGTGACCGTGCAGGTTGGATTGCGGGTCCAGCGCCCACGCGCCGCCATCGCTGCCCATGGGCACCCGGGACATGGACTCGACGCCGCCGGCCACCACAAGGTCTTCGAACCCGGAACGCACTTTCATGGCCGCCAGGTTCACCGCCTCCAGGCCCGAGGCGCAAAACCGATTGAGTTGCACGCCTGCCACGCTGACATCCCAATTGGCCACCAGCGCAGCGGTCTTGGCGATATCGGCCCCCTGTTCACCCACCGGGGTCACACAACCGAGCACGATGTCATCGACCTGACTGGTGTCCAGGTCCATGCGTTGCTGCAAGGCGCTGAGCAGACCACCCATCAGGTTCACCGGCTTGACGCTGTGCAAGGCGCCATCGACCTTGCCCTTGCCACGGGGCGTGCGTAATGCGTCGAAAATCAAAGCTTGGGTCATGACGTCCTCGAAACCACGGGGGTAATGCGATGCTTCAACCATAAGCCCAGCGGCGCCTGATTCAATGACCACAGCGCTCAATGGCGTTGACGGCCACGCTCAGACGAACGGTAGCGAGCTATCGGGTTAACCGATTCAGGAGGGCAAGCTGTCTAGCAAAAGGGCCGGCAGGAAGGTGGCAATAGGCCTCATACCTTTTTTAGAGCAACCTGTACCAAGCTGATATGAATTGGATCTAAGCCAAGGCCGCCACGGCCCCTAATGTAATCCTTGTACAAGAAAGTCGTCGGGTTTTGCCGAGGCGCTTGTCGAACAGGAAGTGCAACGCCAGCCGCCATGGATATGCAGGCTGGCTTTTAGGAAATAACAATAAAGGCGGGTCAGCCATGTTCAAACATTCGAAAGTTCGCCAAGCCGGACTCATTCTCTTTGCCACGACGCTGCTGTTGATTTTGCCGAATATCACCAAGGTGATTGGCTGAATCCTGCGCGTGGGCATCTGCATCATCCATTAGTTGTGTCGCCAAAAAATGTGACGGGTTCTCTGTTCGAGCCGCGATGGCTGTGCCAACCTTTGCGGCCCCCCTCGACATGGAAGGCGATCGACTTGAAAGCTCTTATTGTGTTCGGGGCGTTGCTGCTCAGCACGCCCCTTTATGCCGCGCAACTGGTGCTGGAGTTGGGCGCGGGCACGCGCACCTGGCAAACCGAAGAACTGCTCAAGCACCCGGACGCTCAAACGGTCCAGATCGCTGATGACGTTTCCTACAAGAAACCCATGAGCTATCGAGCCGTGCCGCTGACGGCTCTATTGACGGGCGTCCAGGCGGACGATCACCTGCAAGCCGTTGCCCTGGACGGCTTCGCTGCCGAAATGCCTGCGGCGCCGTTACTCAACAAGAGTGGCGCCCGAGCGTGGCTGGCGATCGAGGACCCGGCCAAGCCCTGGCCGCCGCTGGGGGAAGGCAAGCACAGCGCCGGGCCTTTCTACCTGGTCTGGACCGATCCGCAGGCTGGCCACATCAGCCCGGAGCAATGGCCCTACGCGGTGGCGACCATCAAGCGCCTGTCGGCCGTGGCCGAACGCTTCCCGGCCCTGCTGCCGGCGCCCAACCTGGCCAAGGACGACCCGGTCAATAAAGGTTTCGAGCTGTTCCAGAAAAATTGCCTGGCGTGCCATCGGCTCAATGGCGCGGGTGATGCGCAGTTCGGCCCGGACCTGAACATCCCTTTCAACCCGACCGAATACTTCTCCGGGGATTTCCTCAAGCGCTATATTCGCGACCCGCAAGCGCTGCGTCGCTGGCCCCAGGGCAAGATGCCTGGGTTCTCGGCAGCGGTGCTGCCGGATTCGGAGCTGGATTTGCTGGTGGGTTATTTGAAGCATATGGCGGGACGCAAGCAGCCATTGGCCCCGTAAGATTGCTTTTTTTGTGGCGAGGGGATTTATCCCCGCTGGGGCGCGAAGCGGCCCTGAACCCAGACTCCTCAGTGTGCCAGACGGATTGAGTTGTCTGTTTTGGGGCTGCTTTGCAGCCCAGCGGGGATAAATCCCCTCGCCACAGAAGCTCCCTCGTCGGAGGGTTATTGTTGTTGCACCGTGATCACCGGTGCTGCAGGCACGACCAGCTTGGCATGCATCTGCTCGCAACCGCCGCCGCGGCGCATGCCACGCACCGGGCAGGCGTCCAGGTAATCCAGGCCCACAGCCAGCTTCAGGTGGCGCTCCGGACGAGCCAGTTGGTTGGTCACATCGAAGCTGTACCAGGCGTCGTCAAGCCAGGCCTCCGCCCAGGCATGGCTTGCCAGGTGTTCGCTCTCTTCGCTGAACAGATACCCCGAGACATACCGCGCCGGCACCCCCAGGCTGCGGGCGCAGGCCAGGAAGGCGTGGGTGTGATCCTGGCACACCCCGCTACGACCGGCAAAAGCCTGCGCCGCACTGGTCTCGACCTCAGTGGTGCCAGGGGTGTAGATCATGTGCTGGTTCAGCCCGTGCATCAGGTCGATCAGCGCCGTGCGATCGCGACGCTGTTGGCATTGCTGCGCGGCGAAGGTTCGAAGGTCCTCGTCCGCCTCGGTCAGCCGGGTGAAGCGCAGGAACGGCAGCGCCGATTGGCTCTCGTGCTCGGCTTCGCGCAACGGATCGATGTCCACCTGTCCGCGGGCGCCGATGATGACCGTTTCGTGAGGT
This sequence comes from Pseudomonas sp. A-RE-22, assembly GCF_019956035.1. Classification (NCBI taxonomy): domain Bacteria; kingdom Pseudomonadati; phylum Pseudomonadota; class Gammaproteobacteria; order Pseudomonadales; family Pseudomonadaceae; genus Pseudomonas; species Pseudomonas sp. A-RE-22. The sequence continues at coordinate 23,664 of NZ_JAHBCZ010000032.1, read as the reverse complement.
TCGTCCAGGGTCAGTACGTGAAGGATGTTACCGAACGGATCCAGCTGCGCCCGCACCGGCCGGGGCAAGTCCAGTTGCCAGCTCAACACATGCTGGCGTTCGCTGTCGTGGGGCGTCAGGCGCAGGTACTGGATGCTGGCGCGCACCTGATCTTCATAGTGGTAGGCCGTTTCATGGCTGATCGAGAGTCTCATATGACCTCCAGGTAGGAACTGTGAATGGCATTGCCCAGTTCACGGACCAGTGGGATGAATTCGGTGAGCCAGGCATGCAGGCCCCCGTCGAGGATTTCATTGATGCCGGTGTAGCGCAGGCGTGCGTCCATTTCCGCCGCCAGCCGTTGTGCTTGCCGACCGTTGGTGCCCGGCAGGCTCGCGAGGATCTGGTTGATTTCTTCGGTACAGGCGCGCAGCGAACGCGGCACATCGGCGCGCAACAGCAGCAACTCAGCCACATGGCGAGCGCCCGGGGCGTCACGGTAGATCTCGGTGTAGGCCTCGAAGGACGACAAGGCCCGCAACAAGGCGCTCCATTGGTAATACGCGTGGGCCGTGCCATCGCTGACCGTGTCGGCCTGGTCGCCGGCCATTTCGTAGCGGGCGTCGAGCAAGCGCAGGGTGTTGTCGGCCCTTTCGATAAAGGTCCCCAGGCGAATGAAGCGGAACGCGTCGTTGCGCATGATGGTGCCGTAGGTTGCACCGCGAAACAGGTGGGATCGCTCCTTGATCCACTCACAGAAACGGCTCATGCCGTAGCGATTCAAGCCCTGCTCGGCGATACCGCGAATCTCCAGCCAGGTGGCGTTGATGTTCTCCCACATGTCGGCGGTGATTCGTCCACGCACCGCGTGGGCACTGGCTCGCGCGGCGCCGAGGCAACTGTAGATACTGGCCGGGTTGGCCGCTTCCAGGGCAAAGAAATGCAGCAGGCGCTCGGCGTGCAGCTCGCCGTGTCGCTCCCGGTAATCATCCAGCGTGCCGGTGATCAGCAATGGCATGGCCAGCTCGTGCAGGCCGTCGCCACGCCCGTCCTGAGGCATCAGTGACAACGAATAGCTGACGTCGAGCATCCGTGCGAGGTTTTCCGCGCGCTCCAGGTAGCGCGACATCCAGTACAGGTCCGAGGCGGTTCTACTCAGCATGGCAGCTCCTCAATCCTCGACTACCCAAGTGTCCTTGGTCCCACCGCCCTGGGATGAATTCACCACCAGGGAACCTTCGCGCAGCGCCACCCGTGTCAGCCCGCCAGGCACCACGCGGGTCTCACGGCCAGCGAGCACAAACGGCCGCAAGTCGATGTGGCGCGGGGCGATGCCGTTTTCGACAAAGGTCGGGCAGGTCGAGAGCGACAGCGTCGGCTGAGCGATGTAGGCGTGCGGCTTGGCCTTGATCCGTTCGCGGAAGGCATCGATCTGCGCCGTCGTCGCGGCCGGCCCCACCAGCATTCCATAACCGCCGGAACCCTGGGTTTCCTTGACCACCAGGTCGGGAAGATTCGCCAACACGTGGGACAGCTCGGCAGGATTACGACATTGCCATGTAGGAACGTTCTTCAGGATCGGCTCTTCGTCCAGGTAAAAACGGATCATGTCGGTGACGAACGGGTACACCGACTTGTCGTCCGCCACGCCCGTGCCGATGGCATTGGCCAGCACCACGTTGCCGGAACGGTAGGACGACAACAGGCCCGGCACCCCGAGCATCGAGTCCGGATTGAAGGCCAGTGGATCGAGGAACGCATCGTCGAGGCGACGGTAGATCACATCCACCGCTTTCGGGCCGTCGGTGGTGCGCATGAACACTTTGTCATCGCGCACGAACAGGTCGGCGCCTTCCACCAATTCCACGCCCATCTCCCGGGCCAGGAACGCGTGCTCGAAGAACGCGCTGTTGAAACGCCCTGGCGTGAGCACCACGACACTGGGATCGTCCAGCGGGCTGGAGCTTTTCAGGGTATCGAGCAGCAGGTTCGGATAATGGTCGATGGGGGCGATGCGCTGGGCGGCGAACAGTTCGGGGAACAGGCGCATCATCATCTTGCGGTCTTCGAGCATGTAGCTGACGCCGCTGGGCGTACGAAGATTGTCTTCGAGCACGTAGTACGTGCCGTCACCGTCGCGCACCAGGTCGACACCGCAAATGTGCGCGTAGATGTCACGGTGCAGATCCAGCCCTTGCATCGCCAGTTGGTACTGCTCGTTGGCCAGCACCTGTTCGGCGGGAATGATCCCGGCCCGGATGATCCGTTGTTCGTGGTAGAGATCGGCCAGGAACATGTTCAGCGCCTTGACCCGCTGGATGCAGCCACGTTCGACCACCCGCCATTCACTGGCCGGGATGCTGCGCGGGATCGTGTCGAAAGGGATCAGGCGCTCTGTCCCCTGCTCGTCGCCGTAGAGCGTGAACGTAATGCCAGCACGATGAAACAACAGGTCGGCTTCGCGCCTGCGTTGCGCCAGCAGCTCATCAGGCGTTTCAGCCAGCCAGCGGGCAAACGCCTGGTAATGCGGGCGGACCTGGCCGTTGGCATCGTACATTTCATCAAAACCGCTGCGGATCATGCCGTACTCCTTGTCACCCTGGCAGCAAGGCTTCGCAAGCCCCGTGCCATCGGCATAAACGCTTTATGATCAACGGGTTGGATTCTCCTCTGACAGGCCGCGCACTTTTCTAGTGCAACAAATGCCCCCACCCCGCTGTCCCCCGCTTCATTGCGACGCAGGGGCGTCGCTCTGCTGAGCATAGTCACGGAAAAACGACGCGGCTTGATCTGGATACAGTTAGGTACAAAACCTGGCGCTTGTGGTGTTGCCGGGGGACATGCTCGCCTATTCGGCGTCCGCCACAAATCCCTGTGGGAGCCAAGCTTGCTCGCGATGGCAGTGGGTCAGCCCCGCATCGATGTTGAATGTGCCGCCGCCATCGCGAGCAAGCTTGGCTCCCACAGTAATGTTCAATGTTCGGTTAGCTCACAGACATGAAAACGGCCGACACAAAGGTCAGCCGTTGCTGTGGTTGCGGTGAGTAACTGTCAGGCCTGCAGGCGCCGGATCTCTTGCTTGACACCCCAGCCCTCGATCACACCACCCAAGGGTTCGACGACTGCCTCAAAGTCTTGCTCGAAGTCGCCAATGTCATCGTAGGTGGCGTACATCACCCGGCTCAGTTCCAACGACCAAGCCCCATCGTCCCGTGCACTGATCTGCGCGTTCAACGATTCTCCCCGAAAATGACCTGCCGCCCTGCGCGCCCGCTCCTCGTCCGGGAAAATGGCGTAGAACTCAATGGGATGGAATCGGGAAAAATCGAAACCGCCTTCTTTCATGCGGCGCAACACGCTGGTGCTGATGTCTTCTTGATAGGCTGTGCTCATGAAACGTCCTCCTGAAACCAATGGATAGACTTTCCGTCTTCCCGTGCGTGAAGCCCTCAGGCTGCAAGCGGTACGGCATCAAATGGCCGTCGGGACACAAGCATGTAGCTGACAAGACCGGACCTTCGCGATCCTTTCGCTGATCTCAATTGCAGAGTAGCCGCAAGTGGCAGCCGCTGCCAAGCGAGACCAGGCACCGTTTCATGAAATCGGTGTAATGCTGATGATTTCAATGCTGTGCTGGGACTTGAGGTTCTTGACGGTGGGATCTTCGGTGCGACCTTCCAGGTCGTTGAGGTCCAGTTGGGCGGGCACGGGCAGCAATTTTTCGCGAATCAGTTGTGCAGCCTGCTCCATCGTAGGCTCCTGCTCGTAGTCGAACTGCTCGGCGATGGCTTCGCCATGATCATCCACGAAAGTGATTTCCCACTTTTGCATCGGTGTCTCCTTGATCAATTCAGGGCCTGGCTTACCTCTATCTCGACATTGAGGGCCGGACAATCGTTCCGCCGGGCGTCTGGACGGCACACATGAAAAGACCGCCTCCGGGGCGGTCTCTGCAGTGCAGCCGTGGCCGATCAGTTTTCGGCGCGTTCCTTCAGGGCTTTCAAGGTGTTGAACGGCGCATCCACCACGAACTTGTTCGCCAGCCAGGACGGCACGTCACCCCCTGGTTCGGTATGGACCTGGTAGGTCACTTCGATCTGGTCAGCGCCCTTTGGCGTGAACTTCCAGAAGCCGTCGACCTGGGTCACCCGCACGAAACCTTGCTCTTCAGGCAGGTATTTCGGCACGCCCTTGAGCTTGCGGGTCAGGCTGCCATCAGCGCCCTCTTCGGTGGTAACTTCAAGCACCGAGTCCCGGGACGTCACCGGCCATGGCGTGTTGAACTGGGTGTAGGTCCAGCTCTGATTGCCTTCGTGCTTGAGCAGTTTCTGGCTCTTGCATTCATGAATCCAAGCGCAGGCACCGGGAACGTCTTCCTGCAGGGCCCGCAGCTTGGCCATGGTGGTTTTCATCACCGTCACGCCACGGTAGGCCTTGTATTTGGAGCCCGTCACCTCACTGAGGGAAACCTTGATACCGTCCTTCTCCTTGGCAACCTGCCAGTCCTCTGCCTGAGCGGTGGCCGCTGCCAGCAACACGGTCAACCCACACAACACAGCCATACGATGCAGCGAACCCATAGTTCTTTTCCTTATTGTCCAAGTTCGTTCAGTTAGGATCCGTTCATTGACTCATTACGCTGCCGTGATTTGCTCCCACCAACCGATCAGTCGGATGGCCTCTTCACTGCTGCTGCCGCAAACCTCGATGTCGGCTTCGAACGCCGAGCACACTGCCGGACGCTCCGGCTGGCCGAAGATCCGGCACAGGTTATCGACCGACAATTGCGCGCAACGTTCTCCCGCCGGTTTGCCTTGGGGCATGCCAGGGATAGGTGAGCTGATGGAAGGGGCGATGCAACAGGCGCCACAGCCTTCACGGCATTTCATGACGACAACATCCTCACGACAGTAATGGTTAGTAACAGAACACAGAGTAACGGCTAAAACACTCGTTTTAAATTACCGTCTGCGTGTTTTTTTGCCCACGGCGAGATGACCGAATGGTCAGCGACGAACCGCAGGCCTGCCGAAGGTTTATTGCTTGAATTCGAAGTCCAGCGCCGCGCCTTCCACCTCGTGGCGCTCCGGGCTGCGCAGTGGCAGCTGCATTTCATTGCTCAACAAACGGCCATTGAGCTGAAAGGGACCGGGTTTCTCACCGAACATCGACGGCAAGAGCGGCTCACGCCTGGACTGTACCACCTTACCCGGTGGTTGCAGTTTATCGACCATCTCATGGGGCAAGCTCAAATCCAGTTTGGCCGGCGGCAATGGGGTCTTGGCGACCTCGTGGGCGGATTTGCTCTTGGAGGCGATGGGGGCGCGTTTTTTCTTCGCGGGTGCCACTTTCTTGGCGGAAGGCTTCTTGGCCGCTGTGTTTTTTTTCGGCGCATCCTTCGTGGCACTGGCAGCCGGTTTTTCCTGCGCTGGCGCTGCCGCGACGACGCCTCCCATGTGGAAGACGCTCAACAGACCGATCAAAACCCAGGCAGCAGGAACAATGGCTTTCATAAATACAACAGCATTGACGGCAGAGACCCCCATGCTCGCCTGATAATGAGGCGCTGACAAGCACATCGAGCCAAGTCGCTGATATCTAAAGAAATCCGCTGACCGTCTCCTGGCACAATTGAGTGGCCAACAGCCCCAGCGTCATCAAGGCCCGCTCCGCCTCCCGGTTCCAGGGTATGCCGCAGTTCAAGCGAATGCAGTGGTTGAACTGCTCGGTATTACTGAAAATCAGCCCTGGCGCGATACTGATGCCCTGTTGCAACGCCCGCACATGCAACTCCTGGGTATTGACCCGCCCCGGCAGGCTGACCCACAGGATGAAGCCTCCAGTGGGACGGCTCATCTGCGTGCCTTCGGGGAAGTACTGCTGCACCGCCAGCTGAAAGGCGCTGAGGTTCTTGCGGTATTCCTGGCGGATATAGCGCAAGTGCCGGTCATAGCCGCCGTTTTCCAGGTACGCGGCAATGCCCATCTGCGTGACGCTGCACGCCGAGTGCGTGCTGAAGGTCTGGAGCCGCTGGATTTCCTGTTGGAATTTCCCCGCGATCATCCAGCCGATGCGCACACCCGGCGACAACGTCTTGGAAAAACTCGAACAGTAGATGACCCGGTCCAGCCGGTCGTAGGCCTTGAGGGCCTTGGTGCGCCCCTGCTCGAACATCAACTCGCCATAGATATCGTCCTCGACGATCTGGATGTCGAAGTCCGACGCCAGGCGCAGCAGTTGCTTTTGCCGCTCTTCCGGCATGGTGCCGCCGAGAGGATTGCTCAGGCGCGTGGTCAGCACCAGCGCCTTGATCGACCACTGGTTGGCCGCCAGCTGCAAGGCCTCCAGACTCATGCCAGTGACCGGGTCGCTGGGGATCTCGATAACCTTGAGGCCCAACAGATCCGCCAGTTGCAGCAAGCCGTAATAGGTCGGCGACTCGGCGGCGATCAAATCCCCCGGCCGCGTCAGCACCCGCAAGGACATCTGCAGCGCATCGACGCAGCCGTGGGTGATCACCACCTCGGAAGGGTCCACCACGACGCCGGCATCGCGCATGCGAATCGCCACTTGGCGACGCAACGGCTCGAACCCCGGGCTGAACATGTAGCTGAACGCCCGCGGGCTGTGGAAGCGCGTGACCTTGGCCAACTGCTGATGCAGAGCCCGGACAGGCAGATAGTCGACGCTCGGCACCGCAGCCCCCAGGGGAAACACCCCTTCGCGGCGCGACTCGACCAATATTTGCTGGATGATACTGCTGCGTGTCACCAACCCCGGACGCTCAACCCGGGCAATGTCCGGCGTCGGTGCCGTGAGGGCCGGCGTCTGGTGCACGTAGTAGCCCGACTGCGGCCGCGCGCGAATCAGCCCCTGGTCTTCAAGGTTGGCGTAGGCCTGCAGCACCGTGGCATGGCTGACGTTGAGCTGCGAGCTCATCTTGCGCACCGACGGTACGCGCTCACCGGGCTGATACACACCGCGCCGGATGTCTTCAGCCAGCTGTTGAGCAATACGTTGATAGAGCAGAAGGTTGGTCATGACGCAGCACTCGATTTCACGGGCATTTTATTCTTGTCGGAAACGATACCGGAACAGTTTAGAAGTGTACTGGGACAGTTGCCAGATTACTCGACAGTACAGTGGAGTGACAGCTCTAACTGTACCCATCGTGCATCGATTGCAGGGCCAAAAAAACCCGGCGCCTTTTACAGGGGCCGGGTTTTCCAGTGACGCAGCCCTTAGCGGGCGGCGCCGAGCTGGCCTTTTTCGTCGGAGAACACAATTTCAACGCGACGGTTCTGTGCCCGGCCACGCTCGGAAGCGTTGACGTCCACCGGGTATTGGTCACCGTAGCCTTCAACCTGGATACGCTTTTCGTCTATCCCCAGGTCCACCAGCACATCCGCCACCGCTTGCGCGCGGTCGCGAGACAACTTGAGGTTTTCCTGCTTGCCGCCGGTGCTGTCGGTGTACCCCTCGATACGGACCACACGCTTGGGGTTGAGCTGCAGGAACTGCACGATCTTGAGCACGACCCGGTTGGCCGAGCTCTTCAGTTCCGCTTCGCCGGTGTCGAACAGCACGTCACCCAGGGTCATCACCAGACCGCGATCGGTTTGTGTGGTCGCCATCGCCATGATCTGTTCCTCAAGCCATTTGCCCTGCTGCTGCACGCTCAGCAACTTGGATTCACGCAGGGCCAATTGCAGGCGCTGGCGTTCCAGTTCGAGCTTGGCGGCACGCTCTTCGTTGAGCACCTGGTTGCTGTGCTCCCGGGCAATCGCACTGTAGCGCTGGCTCAGGTAGGCGTAATGCTGCACATCCTCACCGCTGCCCCAGTAGCTGGACAAACGATCGGCACGGGCCAGGGATTCGCCAGCGCGGATCACGTCCCGGGGTGCGGCACGCAATACGTTGGCGTCTTCCTTGACCTTCTGGAAGTCGGTGCTGGCCTGCTCGAGCGCCGCTTCGCTGCGCTGGCCGGCGCAGCCATACAAGCTCGCCAGGCCGGCGAGCACCAGGCCGCCCAATACGTGGGAGTGCTTCATTGGGCATCCTCCCTCAATTGTTTGCGCAAGCGCTTGATGCGGGTGTCGAGCACGTTCAGTTGCTCCTGGCTCTTGAGGGTCAGCACCTTCGCTTCGGCCAGGCGGGCGTCGAGTTCGGCCTGTTCGGCCCGCATGCGCGCCTTCTTGTAGGATTCGTCGGCCATGTTGGATTTGGCGCGGGCGAATTTTTCTTCAGCCAGTTTCAATTCGGGCACTTCATCGGCAGTAGCGCCAACGGCCCGGGCTTGCTCCAGTGCCTGTTCAGTCAGGCGGATCTGTTCATTCGGCGCCGGATCGGCTGCGCAACCCGCCAGAGCCAGAACGGCCAGGGCAGCGAAAAGAGGTCGAATAGTCACTAATGTTCCCTACTGTTTTGGGGCGCTGACAGATGGCTGCAACTGTGTATTCCAACGCTCGAGATTGCGTTGCAACACAGCCTCCGCCAGGCCGGACGCGGCCAATTCTGTCATCTTTTGCGCCAGCTGTCCGCGTAACCATGGGTCATTGCAGGCGGAGTTATGGGAAATCGCGAGGAACAGCCCGGGTTTGTCCACCGGTTGCGGTGCGGCTTGCAGGTCATTGGCCATCCCCAGTGTCTGCGCCATTGCCAGGCCCGCGTAGCGCCCCGCCAGGACATATTCCACCTCGCCCAGCAGCAGTTTCTGAAAGGCCTGGGTCAGGTTGGGCGTGCGTACCAGGGACAATTGCCGCTCGGCAAAGACGCCGAATTCCTGGGTCATGCGGGCCTTTTCTGACAAAGCCCCGGGATGACCGTGAAGGTCTGCGGGCTGATCGATGACCAGCGTCGAATCCTTGCGGGTCCAGACCAGGTAATCGTTTTCGAGCAAGGGCGGATGAACGTAATCCAGCACTTCAAGCCCGGTAACGGTCAGTGGCGCGTCGGTGAGCAGGTCCATGCGTCCACTGCGCACTTCGTCCAACGCCTGGGCGCGCTTGCCGGCATACAGCAGTTCGATCTTGATCCCCAGTTCTTGCCCGACCTGCGCCAGCAGGTCGGCGCCGGCGCCAATCAAGTGCTTGGGGTCCTGAGGGTCCTGCCAGAGATAGGGTGGTGCATCCGGGCTGCCGGTGGCGATCAGTCGTTCACATTTGCCGGCGGCGACAGACAGGCCTGGCACGAGCGCCAACGTCCACAGCAACGACCAGCCGGCCAAACGACGCAGATCCATGGCAATACGCTCCTCTGATGCGGAAATAAAAAGCCCGGCCAAAGGGCCGGGCTCTTTATAAGTGAAGACGCCGGATTAGACCAGCTTCTCCAGCTCAGGGATGGCTTCGAACAAGTCCGCCACCAGGCCGTAGTCGGCCACTTGGAAGATCGGTGCTTCTTCGTCCTTGTTGATCGCAACGATCACCTTGGAGTCTTTCATGCCGGCCAAGTGCTGGATCGCGCCGGAGATACCGACGGCGATATACAGCTGTGGCGCAACGATCTTGCCGGTCTGGCCGACCTGCATGTCGTTGGGCACGAAACCGGCGTCGACCGCGGCGCGGGAAGCACCGACGGCGGCACCGAGCTTGTCGGCCAGGGCGTACAGGTGCTTGAAGTTGTCACCGTTCTGCATGCCACGCCCGCCCGAAACGACGATCTTGGCGGCGGTCAGTTCAGGACGATCGGACTTGGCCAGTTCTTCGTTGACGAAGCTGGAGATGCCGGCGTCGTGGGCAGCGCCTACGGCTTCAACGGCAGCCGAGCCACCTTCGGCGGCAACCGGGTCGAAACCGGTGGCGCGAACGGTGATGACCTTGACCGCAGCGGTCGATTGCACGGTGGCAATGGCGTTGCCGGCGTAGATCGGACGCTTGAAGGTGTCGGCGCTTTCTACCGAGATGATCTCGGAGATCTGGTCGACGTCCAGAGCAGCGGCCACGCGCGGCAGGATGTTCTTGCCGTTGGAGGTAGCGGCGGCCAGGATGTGGCTGTAGCCCTTGCCCAGCTCGGCTACCAGCGGCGCAACGTTTTCCGGCAGTTGGTGTGCGTAGGCAGCGTTGTCAGCCGACAGCACTTTGGCCACGCCAGCGATTTTCGCAGCGGCTTCGGCCACGGCGCCAGCGCCCTGACCCGCTACCAGCACGTGAATATCGCCACCGATTTTAGCGGCAGCAGCAACGGTGTTCAGCGTGGCTGGCGCCAGCGCCTTGTTATCGTGTTCGGCGATTACGAGGATAGTCATGATCAGATCACCTTCGCTTCGTTTTTCAGTTTCTCGACCAGTTCAGCCACCGACTTGACCTTGATGCCCGCGCTGCGTGCAGCCGGCGCTTCGACCTTGAGGGTCTTGTTGGTGGAGGCGGTGGAAACGCCCAAAGCGTCAGGCGTCAGCACTTCAAGCGGCTTCTTCTTGGCTTTCATGATGTTTGGCAGAGACGCATAGCGCGGCTCGTTCAAACGCAGGTCGGTGGTGACGATGGCCGGCAGTTTCAGGGAAACGGTCTGCGCGCCGCCGTCGATCTCGCGGGTCACGGCAACGCTGTCACCGGACACTTCGACCTTGGACGCGAAGGTGCCCTGACCGTAGCCGCTCAATGCAGCGAGCATCTGGCCGGTCTGGTTGTTGTCGCTGTCGATGGCCTGCTTGCCGAGGATCACCAGCGATGGCTGTTCCTTGTCGACAACGGCCTTGAGCAGCTTGGCCACGGCCAGGGAGGTCAGCTCTTCGGCGGATTCGACGAGGATGGCGCGATCGGCACCCAGTGCCAGCGCGGTGCGCAGTTGTTCCTGGGCGGTGGTCGGGCCGATGGAGACGACGACGATCTCAGTCGCCACGCCTTTTTCCTTCAGGCGTACGGCTTCTTCTACGGCGATTTCGCAGAAAGGGTTCATCGACATCTTGACGTTGGCGAGGTCGACGCCGGAGTTGTCCGCCTTGACGCGAACCTTGACGTTATAGTCGACCACTCGTTTGACAGCTACAAGAACCTTCATGGATTCCTCGTTACTCTCCGGTGAAAAAAAGTCGCCTAGGCGAACCTGGCGGTTGATGCTCATGGGCGCAAGGGCACCTCTAAAAACGCCGGCATGAACCACACATGACCCAGCTCACGGGAGTGAAGACCATTCGTCAGTGATGACCGATGAGTCATTCATTATCGCGGCGTGTAAACTGCGCGTCAGAACCACGCAATGCGTCACTTTGTGCTGCCTTCGCCCTGTCTTTAGAGGTGCTCTTGAAACCAACAGTCAGCCTACGGCGAGCGCAAAACCGCCCGTATCTTGACCGGAACGCCTATTCCGGTCAATACGGCAAAATGGTCAGTCATAAGCCGTACGTCAGTGATTTATCTGGGCTGCGGCAATTTCAAACAAACGTTTGTATTGGACCCTGAGAGTGGTGTAGATATAATGCGCCGCTTAAGAGAGACACGCGTTTCATCCATTGTCGCTTTCGTCGCTTTTCGCGAAGGAAACAACGGATGCAACGCCAAACCTCCAATTAGAAAAAACTGTGAGCCTTGAGTAGGAGATAGCCCTGTGGAACGCGAATACATGGAATTCGACGTGGTCATCGTCGGTGCCGGCCCCGCTGGCCTGTCTGCCGCTTGCCGACTGAAACAGAAGGCCGCCGAAGCCGGTAAGGAAATCAGCGTCTGCGTGGTCGAAAAAGGCTCCGAGGTCGGTGCGCACATCCTCTCCGGTGCGGTGTTCGAGCCCCGCGCCCTGAACGAACTGTTCCCGGACTGGAAAGAACTCGGCGCCCCGTTGAACACGCCCGTCGTGCGTGATGACATTTATGTCCTGAGAAACGCCGAGGCCGCGAGCAAAATCCCTGACTTCTTTGTGCCCAAGACCATGCACAACGAAGGCAACTATATTATTTCCCTGGGCAACCTGTGCCGCTGGCTGGCCCAGCAGGCCGAGAACCTGGGCGTGGAAATCTACCCGGGTTTCGCCGCCCAGGAAGCGCTGTTCGACGAGAACGGCGTGGTGCGCGGGATCATCACCGGCGACCTGGGCGTCGACCGCGAAGGCAATCCGAAGGAAGGCCTGTACACCCCTGGCATGGAACTGCGTGGCAAATACACGCTGTTCGCCGAAGGCTGCCGCGGCCACATCGGCAAGCAACTGATCAAGCGCTTCAACCTGGACAGCGAGGCCGACGCCCAGCACTACGGCATCGGCCTGAAGGAAATCTGGGAAATCGACCCGGCCAAGCATCAACCTGGCCTGGTGGTGCACACCGCCGGCTGGCCGCTGGACATCATGGGCACCGAGAACACCGGCGGTTCCTTCCTCTATCACCTGGAAAACAATCAGGTAGTGGTCGGCCTGATCGTCGACCTGTCCTACAGCAACACTTTCCTGTCGCCGTTCGACGAGTTCCAGCGCCTCAAGCATCACCCGGTGCTCAAGCAGTACCTGGAAGGTGGCAAGCGTGTCAGCTATGGCGCCCGTGCCATCTGCAAGGGCGGCCTGAACTCGCTGCCGAAAATGGTCTTCAAGGGCGGCGCGCTGATCGGTTGCGACCTCGGGACCCTGAACTTCGCCAAGATCAAGGGCAGCCACACCGCCATGAAGTCCGGCATGCTTGCCGCCGACGCCGTGGCCGATCGCCTGTTCGCCGAGTCCGAAGGCGGTGATGAACTGACCGCCTACGTCGACAGCTTCAAGAGCAGCTGGCTGTATGAAGAGCTGTTCGCCAGCCGCAACTTCGGTGCAGCGATCCACAAATACGGCGCGATCATCGGTGGCGGCTTCAACTGGTTCGACCAGAACATCCTTGGCGGCAAAATGCCGTTCACCCTGCACGACACCAAGCCCGACTACGCCTGCCTCAAGCTGGCAGCCGATTGCAAGAAAATCGACTACCCGAAACCGGACGGCAAGATCAGCTTCGACAAACTCAGCTCGGTGTTCATCTCCGGTACCAACCACGAAGAAGAACAGCCTTGCCACCTGAAGCTGACCGACCCGAGCATCCCGATCAGCAAGAACCTGCCGTTGTACGACGAACCGGCCCAGCGCTACTGCCCGGCCGGCGTGTACGAAGTGGTGACCAAGGAAGACGGCGAGAAGCGCTTCCAGATCAACGCCCAGAACTGCGTGCACTGCAAGACCTGTGACATCAAGGACCCTTCGCAGAACATCACTTGGGTGTCGCCGGAAGGCGCTGGCGGACCGACTTACCCGAACATGTAAGCCATTGCGCTGAACATCAAGGCTCCCGTAATGGGGGCCTTTTTGTTGCCTGCCATCCAAGCAGTACCACAGCTCGCTCCCACAGGGGGTGATATCAGTGGATCAAGCGGCGCGCTCTTCCCCAGGGTTGCGCTCGAAGTAGCGCTTGTACTCCCGACTGAACTGCGACGAGCTCTGATACCCCACCTGGTGCGCGACCTGGGCCACGCCCATGCCCTCGGTGAGCAGCAGCCGCTGGGCCTTGAGCAGGCGCAAGCGCTTGAGGTACTGCACTGGCGACAGCAAGGTGCTGCGCTTGAAATGCTCATGAAAGGTCGAGGCGCTCATGTTCGCGCAACTGGCCAAGGTCTCGACGTTCAGCGGCTCGGTGAAGTGCGCATGCAAATGGCCCAGGGCCGCGGCAATCCGGGCGAATTGGCCTTGCTGCTCCACCAGCGCCCGCAGCACATCGGCCTGGGGCCCGCGCAACGCGACGAACAACAACTCCCGCAGCCGCGCCTGGCCCATGACCTGGCATTCCAGTGGGTCGTGCAAGCAACGCAACAAGCGTTCGACACACCCACGCATGGCGTCATCGAGCACTGCGCAGGTCATTGATTCCGGCGTCTGGGGCGCCAGGTTCCGCCCCGGCACCAGCCCCATGGCCAGTACCAACTCCCCCAGCATCGCCCGATCGATCGCAACGGAAACCCCAAACAGCGGAGCATTGGGCATGGCGTAGGTTTCGCACTCGAACGGCACCGGCAAGGCCTGGATCAGATAGTGCCCGGCGCCATATTCCAGTGTGCGCGGTCCCAGGTACGCCAGTTTGCTTCCCTGGGCGATGATCACCAGGCTCGGCTCGTAGAGCTGCGGGCCACGGGCGACGTCCTGGCTGGCCCGAAGCGCATGTACGCCGGGCAGTGGCGTCGGGACGAAACCGTCGCGGGTCGCCAAGGGTTCTATCAATGAAACCAGCGTAGCGTTGGCATCGAGATGGCGGGTCAACAACATGGGCGAAAACTTCACGAAAAAAGGGATGAAACCATCATCGCAGGTCTGGCGTCACATAGGATCAGATCCTGGCCAAGACCGGAGGATTAGGCATGACAGGCGGAGGAATCGCCATCGCCACCTGTCGCCGGGACTCCCAGAATGAAACCCTCAACGTTCATTGCTTAGCGAGGTCCATCATGTACACAGCCATCGGATATGCCGCCCAGTCGGCCACCACTCCCCTCGCCCCCATGAAATTCGAGCGTCGCAGCCCGCGAGCCGACGATGTGGCGATCGACATTCTCTACTGCGGCGTCTGCCATTCCGACATCCACCAGGCCCGCAACGAATGGGGCATCGCCGTTTACCCGCTGATGCCCGGCCACGAAATCATCGGCAAAGTCACCGCCGTCGGCGCGGACGTCACCCGCTACAAGGTTGGCGACCTGGTGGGCGTAGGCTGCATGGTCGACTCCTGCCGCGAGTGCGAAGCCTGCCGCGCTGACTTGGAGCAATACTGTTTCGAAGGCATGACCCAGACCTACGCCAGCCCGGACCGTGTGAGCGGCGGCCACACCATGGGCGGTTACTCCAACAGCATCGTGGTCAACGAACACTTTGTGCTGCGCATTCCAGCAGCACTCGACCCGGCCAGCGCCGCACCACTGCTCTGCGCAGGCATCACCACCTACTCGCCCCTCAAGCACTATGGCGTGAAGGCTGGCGACAAGGTTGGCGTGCTGGGCATGGGCGGCCTGGGCCACATGGGCATCAAGTTCGCCAAGGCCTTGGGCGCAGAAGTCACGTTGTTCACCCGCTCGGCGAGCAAGGCCGAAGAAGCCCGTCGCCAGGGCGCGGACCATGTGATCGTATCCACCGACGCCGAACAGATGGCCGCAGCAGCCGGACGATTCCACTTCCTGCTGGACACCATTCCGGTACAGCACGACCTCAATCCCTACCTCGACACGCTGCGTTTCGACGGAGTGCACATCCTGGTAGGTCTGGTCGAGCCGATCGATCCGCCGGTACACGCGGCAAAATTGATCATGGGCCGTCGGGTCCTGGCCGGTTCGTTGATTGGCGGTATCGCCGAAACCCAGGAAGTGCTGGATTTCTGCGCCGAACACAACATCAGCTGCGACATTGAAATGCTCGACATCCGCCAGATCAACGAGGCCTACAGCCGCATGATCGCCGGGGATGTGAAATACCGCTTTGTCATCGACATGGCCACGCTCAAGGCCTGACGTTCGTCAAACCTTGGCGCCCAGTTCCGCCGACAACCGGGCTGTGACCCCTTTGACCAGGGGAATCAGCTCGGCCATCTTTTCCAGCGGCATGTACGGCACGGTGCTGGCGATGCTGATGCCGGCAACAATGCGCTTGCCGGCGTCACGGATCGGCGCCGCCACACAGCGAATCGACGGTTCGTTGTCTTCCAGGTCGAAGGCATAGCCCCCCGCCACATACTCCACCATCCGTTGCTGGAACTGTTCCCAGGATTGCTCCTGATGCTGGGGCCAGAATTGATTCTTCCCACCGGCTGGCAGGCTGATTTCATACAGCCGCTTCCATTGTTCCTGCGAGTCATCGAGCATCAGCGCCTTGCCGATCCCAGTGCGCGCCAACGGCATCCGATGGCCTACGCGCGAGCGCATTTCCGGGCCGTTGCGCCCCGGATTCTTCAGCAGGTACAAGACTTCGTCACCTTCGCGAATCGCCAAGTGAACGGTGTCCCCGGTAAGCGCCGACAGCTCGTCCAGGTACGGCCCCGCCAGGCTCACCAGTGGCAACTCTTCCCGGGCCTGAAAGCCCAGCTCGATCAATTTCGGCCCCAGCAGGTAGCCCACTTGCGGCACCACGCGCAGGTAACGCTCATCCACCAGGCAACTGGCCAGGCGATGGGTGGTGCTGCGGGTGGTGCCGATCAGCCGGGCGATTTCCTTCAAGTCACGGGCGCCGCTGGCGACCGCCTGGACCACCCCCAGGCCACGCAACAATGTCTGCGTGCCCGTAGGTGCGGCGTCCTTGGTGATTTTTGGATCGTCTTGCTGCATAGCCGGCCTTCAACAGTGAGCGGGGAACGGGCGGCATTATGGTCGCCCGCCCCGTCGGACTACAACTCGATGCGCTCGACCTTCCCGACCAGCAGGATGTAGGACAGCGCGCCAGCCAGTGCCAGGACAGAGATATAGGTGATGGCCGGGGCAAACGAATCGCCGCTGGCGAGAAAGCCAATGACGATCGGCGTGGCGATGGCCGCCAGGTTGCCGATGAAGTTGAACACCCCACCGGTCAACCCGAGCAGTCGCGCCGGCGCCAGTGTGGAGACCAGCGACCAGGTGATCGACGCCAGGCCATTGCCGAAGAACGCCAAGGCCAGGAAGGCAATCACCAGCGGCGTCGACTCGACGAAGTTGGCGCCGATGATCGAGGTCGAGATCAGCAGTCCACCGATGATCGGCAGCTTGCGCGCGAAACCTACGGTGGCGCCACGACGAATCAACCAGTCGGAGAAGAACCCGGAACACAGCACGCCGACGAACGCTGCGAGGAACGGCAACGACGCCAGCAGGCCGGACTTGATGAAGTCCATGCCGCGATATTTCACCAGGTAGGTCGGGAACCAGGTCAGGAAAAACCACAGCGTGGAGTTGAGGCAGAACTGCCCCAGGTAAATGCCCCACAACTTGCGTTGGGTCAGGACAATCCCCAGGTCGGTCCAGCTGAATTTGGCCTTGACCTTGGCGGTATCGGCCTGGATATCCACCAGCCCGCCGCCTTCGCGGATCAGTTCGATTTCGGCGGCGTTGGCACCTTTGAAATCCCGCGGTTCGCGATACACCGCGTACCAGATCGCCGCCCAGATAATGCCCACCGCGCCCGTGGCGACAAACACCATGTGCCAACCGAAGGCGTGTTGCAGCCAGGCCAATACCGGGGTCAGGAAGGCCAACCCGACAAACTGCCCGGAGGTATAGAAACCGATGGCCGTGGCTCGCTCGCGCTCAGGAAACCAGGTGGTGACCACGCGGCTGTTGATCGGATAAGCCGGCGCTTCCAGGGCACCGACCGCCATGCGCAGTACGAACAGCGCGATGAAACTGGCGGCGAAACCCAGCATTACCGTGGCCACCGACCACAACAGCAGGGCCACGCTATACAGAATCCGCGGCGGCACCCGGTCCACCAGCCAGCCACCAGGGATCTGCATGGCGGCGTAGGTCCAGCCGAACGCCGAGAAAATCAGCCCGACGTGGATCGGATCGATGCCCAGGTCGCTGGTCAGTGCGGGAGCGGCGATCGAGAGGTTGCTGCGGTCCAGGTAATTGATCACCACGGTGATGAACAGCAGGACCATGATGAAAAAACGCTTGCGGCTGGGCGTCACCAACGACGCCTGCGCGCTCAGGGTGTGCGCTTGCATGTGAGGTGCCTCTTTTTATGTTTATTGAGGAGTCGAGCACGCCCGATCGTTCCCACGCTCTGCGTGGAAACGCCTCTACGGACGCTCTGCGTTCGGCTCTTGAGGGACGCGGAGCGTCCCTGGCTGCATTCCCACGCAGAGCGTGGGAACGATCAAACCGAGAGAGTCAGGCGTGACTCACCACTCGGCAAAACTGCCATCGGCATGGCGCCAGATCGGGTTGCGCCAGCGGTGGCCGATGGCCGCGCGTTCGATGACGTATTCCTCGTTGATCTCAATGCCCAGGCCCGGGCCGTTCGGGATCTTCACAAAGCCCTTGTCGTAGTCGAACACCTGCGGATCCTTGATGTAATCCAGCAGGTCGTTGCTCTCGTTGTAGTGGATGCCCAGGCTCTGTTCCTGGATGAAGGCGTTGTAGCAGACCGCGTCCAGTTGCAGGCACGCCGCCAGGGCGATCGGGCCCAGCGGGCAGTGCAGCGCCAGCGCCACGTCATAGGCCTCGGCCATGTTGGCGATCTTGCGGGTCTCGGTGATACCCCCGGCGTGGGATGCATCCGGCTGAATGATGTCCACGTAGCCTTCGCTGAGTACACGTTTGAAGTCCCAGCGCGAGAACAAGCGCTCGCCCAGAGCGATCGGGGTGCTGGTCAGCGGCGCCAACTCCTTGAGGGCTTCGTAGTTTTCGCTGAGCACCGGCTCTTCGATGAACATCAGCTTGTAGGGATCGAGTTCCTTCATCAGTACCTTGGCCATCGGCTTGTGCACCCGGCCGTGGAAGTCCACGCCAATGCCGACGTTCGGCCCCACCGCGTCCCGCACCGCCGCGACGTTGGCCAGGGCCAGGTCGACTTTTTCAAAGGTGTCGAGAAACTGCAGCTCTTCGGTGCCGTTCATCTTCACAGCGGTGAAGCCCCGCGCCACGGCTTCTTTCGCCGCGCGAGCGGTGTCGGCCGGCCGGTCGCCGCCGATCCACGAATACACACGGATCTTGTCGCGCACCTGGCCGCCCAGCAGGTCGCTGACCGACACGCCCAGGGCCTTGCCCTTGATGTCCCACAGCGCCTGGTCGATGCCGGCCAGGGCGCTCATGTGAATGGCCCCGCCGCGGTAGAAGCCGCCACGATAGAGCACGGTCCAGATGTCTTCGATGTTGCGTGGGTCTTTGCCGATCAGGTAGTCGGACAATTCCTCGACAGCCGCCGCCACCGTGTGGGCACGGCCTTCGACCACGGGCTCGCCCCAACCGGTCACGCCCTCGTCGGTCTCGACCTTGAGGAAGCACCAGCGCGGCGGAACGATAAACGTGGTCAGCTTGGTGATTTTCATCTTGTTGTCTCTCTTGTCAGATGCAGCGCACGGGGCGCTGGAAAAGTCTTCAGTTCAAGGCGTTCCATGCGGCCACGTAGGCCTTGGCGCGCACCGCCACTTCATCCGCTGTCAGGCCCGGCTTGAACAGCCCGGAACCAAGGCCGAAACCCTTGACGCCGGCTTCGACGAACACCGCCATGTTGTCCGGGGTAATCCCGCCCACCGGCACCAGCACGGTCCCGGCCGGCAGCACCGCGAGCCAGGCCTTGACCACCGCCGGGCCCATTTGCTCGGCGGGGAACATCTTCAGTACATGGGCGCCTTCGGCCAGCGCGGCAAAGGCTTCGGTGGGCGTGGCGACGCCTGGCGACAGGTACAAGCCCGCCGCTTTCGCCGCACGCAGCACCTTCGGATCGCTGTGGGGCATGACGATCACTTGGCCGCCAGCGGCTTTCACCTGCTCGACCTGTTCCGGCGTGAGCACGGTACCGGCACCGATCAGGCAATCGGCGGGCAAGGTACTGCGCAGGATGCGGATGCTTTCGTACGGTTCGGGGGAATTGAGCGGTACTTCGATGACGCGAAATCCGGCGCTGTACAGGACTTCGCCGATGGCCGCCGCCTCTTCGGGACGCAGACCACGCAGGATCGCGATCAGCCCGTTGTGCGCCAGTGCTTGTGTGAGCATGTCAGACCTCCAGTCAGGTTCAGGGGGCGGTGGAATCGAGCAACCCGGCCGCCACGGCCAGTTGCCACAAACCGCGTTCGGTGGCCTGTTCGGCCAGGACCACCCGGGCGAAGCCGCAGGCGTCGAGGGCCCGTTGATAACGGACACAGAGTTGGGAGTTGCCGATCAGCACCACCGTCGGCAGGTGGAGGCTGTCGCGTCGCCGACGCTGCACCTCGGCCAGCGCCGTCAGCTCATGGCCGATCAGCAGGCCCGAGAGGTAATCGGCCTGGGCGCTGGCCTCCAGTTCGCCGGTCAAGCCCAGGCTGCGGGCACTGAACACCGTGGACAACGGACCGATCTGGCCATCCACCGACAACGCCACCTGTACGCCACGATCAAAGGCCACGCCATCGAAGGTCGTACTCCGTTGCTGGGTGCGGCCGAGAATGCTGTGGTCACTGAGCACGGCGAAGATCTCGCCGGTCATGAAGGTGTCGAAATGCACGATGCAGCCATCGGCCACTTCCACCCATTTCGAATGACTGCCGGGCAAGCCGATCAGCACCGCTTCGTCCGGCAGGCTGTGCAAGGCGCCGAGCACTTGGGTTTCTTCGCCGCGCATGACATTGGGCAAGCGTGAACGCTGAATCACGCCCGGCACGATGTGCACATCGACACCGCGAAGGCTGCGAACGGTTCGTAGAGAATGTCCGAGATTGGCGACGTTGGCGGGTGTGTCGCAGTAAGGCGCTTCACGCCAGCCTTGAGCACTGCCGACCATGCCACAGGCGATGACAGGCAAGCCTGGCTGAGCATCAAGCCAGTCGCCGCAGGCTTCGTCGAAGGCCAGTTCGAAACCGTCGATGCACACCCGGCCGGCCACGGTTCGCGGCCCGGAAGGCAACTGCATGATCCCCGATGACAGCGAGCGCTGCTCGAGCACCTCGCCACCGGCTGCGAGTTTGTAAGCCCGTAATGAGGTGGTCCCCCAATCGAGCGCGATCAATTGCGCCTGCATCCGCTTCACCTGTTCTGTTTTTTGGCAGTGAGTGAACGGACTATAAACCTGGGCGCAGCAAAATCTCAATATATAAATATCTCTCCCACATATTGGGATATTTCATATCCACCACAAAGCCAATCGCCATCCGCCCAAGACCCTGCTACGTTTCTGATCGGACGCCAAACAACTCAGGGAAAAAGTAATGGGACAACAGCTGAAAATCCTCGGCCGCACTTCCTCGATCAACGTCAGAAAAGTGCTGTGGACCTGCCAGGAACTGGAAATCGCCTACGAGCGCGAAGACTGGGGCATTGGTTTTTCTTCGACCCAGGATCCGGATTTCCTCGCTCTGAATCCCAATGCCCAGGTGCCGGTGATCATTGATGAGAACGGTGTGCTCTGGGAGTCCAATACCATTTGCCGTTACCTGGTGGGCAAGCATGGGCGCAGCGACCTGCTGCCTGTCGAGCCTGCCGCACGGGCGCGTGTCGAGCAGTGGATGGACTGGCAAGCCACAGAGCTCAACCCGTCATGGGGCTACGCATTCCACGCCCTGGTACGCAAGAATCCGGACTTCCAGGACCCGCAACGCATCGCCGCCGGCATCAAAGGCTGGAACGAGAAGATGGGTTTGCTGGAACAGCAATTGAACCGCACCGGCGCCTATGTGGCCGGTACGGCGTTTTCCCTTGCGGATGTGCTCATCGGCTTGTCGGTGCACCGCTGGCGCCAGGCGCCCATGGAACGCCCGGACTATCCTGCGGTGGCCGCCTACTGCAAACGCCTTGAGCAGCGCCCGGGGTTTGCCGAATACGCGTGCGCCGCGCACTCATGAAATGCTCAGTTGCCGTTAGCAAAATCCCGTAGCACCTTGCCGTCCATTCGGTAGCGCACCCACTCTTCCTGTGGTTGCGCGCCGAGGGATTTGTAGAACTCGATGGCCGGCGTGTTCCAGTCCAGCACGCTCCATTCGAAGCGCCCGCAATCGTTGTCACAGGCAACTTTCGCCAAATGGCGCAGCAACGTCTTGCCCGCCCCGCCACCGCGCTGGTCAGGCGTGATGTACAGGTCTTCGAGGTACAGGCAGTTGCTGCCCAGCCAAGTGGAATAACTGAAGAAAAACACCGCGAAGCCAATCGGCACGCCATCACGCAGGCAGATCAACCCGTGGGCCGTTGCGCCCTCGCTGAACAGGCTGCGCTCGATGTCCGCCACACTGGCGATGACTTCGTGGCGGGCCTTTTCGTAATCGGCCAACTCGGTGATGAAGGCAAGGATTTGAGGCGCATCGCTGGGTTGCGCAGGACGGATCTCGATGGACATGAACAGGCCTTGTAGCCAATTGAAAGCGCCATACTAAGCCGCCACGGGGCGCTCGTCACATATGAAAATGAACATCGTCCACGAATCCTCGAAGTACCGACATACAAAGGATCTGTCATGACCGCTGCCGCCTTTGCACCTTTTCAAACCGTCGCTGCCCAGCTGCTGCCTCACGCATTGGAGCCATCGGAGGATGGCGCTCACGATCTGTCACATCTGCAACGGGTCTGGCACAACGTACGCTTGCTCCACCGTCATGAAGGCGCAGACCTGCTTATCCTGCTGGCGGCAACGCTGCTGCATGACTGCGTGGCGGTGGAAAAAAATTCACCGCTGCGCGCCCAGGCCTCTCGCTTGGCAGCGGATAAGGCATCGACACTGTTGTCGACACTGAACTGGCCAGACGAAAAAATCAGCGCCGTTGCCCATGCCATCGAGGCTCACAGTTTTTCGGCCAATATCGCAGCGATCACACTCGAAGCCAAAATTCTCCAGGACGCCGACCGCCTCGACTCATTGGGCCTGCTCGGGGTGGCCCGCACATTCTATGTAGCCGGACGCATGGGCAGTGCACTCTATGACCCTCAGGATCCGCAGGCCAAGTCCCGGGATTACGATGATCGACGTTTCTGCCTCGATCATTTCCAGACCAAATTGTTGCACCTGGCCGACGGTTTCCAGACTGCCACCGGGCAACACATGGCGCTGATCCGCCACGAAAAACTGAAAAGCTTCATGGAGCAATTCATGGAAGAGGCCGGACTCGACGGTTAGACCATTCGTCGCGCCCGAGGCACAAACCCAAATCCAGCGAGGCCCAAGATCAGGTAAGCATTCTGAAAAATGGAGGCGACACTCATGATCACTAAAAGGCTGACCGCATTCACCTTCGCCGCGCTGCTGTCGTCGGTGGCTTTCGCGGCTTCGACCTCCGGCACCGGGCCGACCGACCCGGTACAGGCGCCCAACTCTCCCGCAACCGAAGGCCTGCCCAAGCTGAACACCGACGGCACCGGCAGTGGCCTGAACAATGGCCAGCCACCCGCCACCGGCACCGATCCGCGTGTGCAGGGTAATGACACGGGTCGTCAGGGCGGCATGAATACACCGGACTCGACAGCGCCTGATAACGCCGACACCGGGGTGGGCTCGAAAACCACGACCGGTGGTTCGGGCTCCGAAGGTGGCGCCGCCAGCCAGTAGCCTCTGCTCAGACATTTGAGGAGGAACATCCCATGCCTCGTGGAAGCAAAGACAAATACACCGCCGAACAAAAGCGCAAGGCCGCACACATTGAAAAAAGCTACGAGAAAAAAGGTGTGTCCGAGAACGAAGCCGAGGCACGCGCCTGGGCGACCGTGAACAAACAGTCCGGTGGTGGCGAACGCTCCGGTGGTTCTGGCAAGGAAAAACCGGCGACGGCCAAGAAAACCGACCGCAAGGAATCGGCCCGGCGCGCCGCCAAGACCCGCGAAGGTCACCCGCGCACCAGTAAAGCCTCCCACGCGACCCAGACAGTGGACAGCTTTATGAAGGAGGCCCGGGCGAAAAACATTCCCGGGCGCTCGAAGATGCGTAAGCAGGAATTGGTTGAGGCGTTGCGCAAGGCGGGGTGATTGTCGGCGTCTGGGAGAACGCCTTCGCGAGCAAGCCCGCTTGTGTCTTGCGCTGCGATTAGACTGAAGGTGAGAGCGGTGGGCGGCAAGCTGAACGCCCGAAGTGCTTAAAGCACGTGTGGGAGCCCATGCTGCCACTCACCTCTCCACT
>NZ_JAHBCZ010000031.1:0-57801 GCF_019956035.1 Pseudomonas sp. A-RE-22 | reverse complement strand
CCACTGAAGCCCCCACCGCCTCCGCCGCCGAAGCCTCCACCGGAACCGCCCGAACGGCTGGAGCCACCGCCTCCGGTCGGCAAGATACCGAGCATCTGGCAGACCAATATCGTCAAAATAAACAGTATCACCAGGAAGACGAACAGCCCGGGATGGCGCTCGACGAAATCACTCGGCTCTTGCTGCCCGTCCGTACTGTATGCCGGCGCCGGCTCGTCCAACGGGCTGCCGCCCAGCACCACCAGCATCGCCGCGACACCATCGCTGATGCCTTTGTTGAAGTTGCCGGTCTTGAAGGCCGGGGTGATCACCTGGTTGATGATCACCGAACTCTGCGCGTCGGTCAGGCGATCCTCCAGGCCGTAGCCCACCTCGATGCGCAGTTTACGGTCATCCCGGGCGATGATCAGCAGCGCGCCGTTGTTTTTATCCTTCTGCCCGATGCCCCAATGGCGCCCCAATTGGTAGCCGAGGTCTTCGATGCTGCTGCCTTGCAGGTCCGCCAGCGTGACCACCACCACCTGTTCGCCGGTGGCCTGTTCATGGGCCTTTAGCTGCGCGTCCAGTTGTGCGCGCACCGACGGTTCGAGCATCTGGGCGGCGTCCACCACCCGTCCGGTCAATGCCGGAAACTTCAACTCGGCCTGGGCCGTGATGGCAAACACCCAGAGCAACAGCACCAGGCCAAATTTCAACACGCGCATTGGAACTCCTGTGTGGGAGCGAGCTGGTGTGGGAGCTGAGCTTGCTCGCGATGAAGGCACCTCGGTCTTTCCAATGACCGCGTTATCGTTCATCGCGAGCAAGCTTTGTTCCCACAGGCTCGCTCCCACAGTTTTTTCAGAACTTCACTTCAGGGGCTTTTTCGGCATTGGGGCTGGTGGCCTCGAAGGTTTCGCGGATCGGCAGGTCGCTGTACATCACGCTGTGCCACAGGCGCCCCGGGAACGTGCGGATCTCGGTGTTGTACTTCTGCACAGCCAGGATGAAGTCGCGGCGGGCCACGGCGATGCGGTTCTCGGTGCCTTCAAGCTGCGATTGCAACGCCAGGAAGTTCTGGTTGGCCTTGAGGTCCGGGTAACGCTCGGACACCACCATCAGCCGGCTCAACGCGCCGGTCAGCTGGTCCTGGGCCTGCTGGAACTGCTTGAGTTTTTCCGGGTTGTCCAGGGTGCTGGCGTCGACCTGGATCGACGTCGCCTTGGCCCGCGCTTCAATCACTGCGGTCAGGGTTTCCTGCTCGTGCTGGGCGTAGCCCTTGACGGTTTCCACCAGGTTGGGAATCAGGTCGGCGCGGCGCTGGTACTGGTTCTGCACCTGGCCCCAGGCGGCCTTGGCCTGTTCGTCCAGGGTCGGGATGTTATTGATGCCGCAACCGGCCAGCAACGTAGTGAGCAGCATCAGGGCCAGCATCGGCAAGCTGCGAAGGTGGTTCAGTCGTGGATTCATCGGGTGGAGCTCTCCGTTGCATGACATTGGAAAAACACGGCCACCTATCTCACCGGCGCCTGGGGCATAATCTGCCGCCGCACTGGATTGAAACGGGTCGATGGGCTAAAAGATGCGCAGTGCGAAACTAAGTTCAGCCCAATGGGTTCGAAAGTGTGCTGCATTTAACTGAACAACAATAGCCGCTCCTCACATTTTGGCTGACCGGCGTGTCCTGATCACCGCCCTTTAGGCTTGCGAGAAAATTATTCATGAAGAAGCTGTGTTTGCTGGGCCTGTTTGTCAGTCTGGCCAGTCACCCCGTATTTGCCGACAACCTGCCAGCCCCCATAGAGAACAAGGACGCCTTCATCAGCAACCTGATGAAGCAGATGACCCTCGAAGAGAAGATCGGCCAATTGCGCCTGATCAGCATCGGCCCGGAAATGCCCCGGGAGATGATTCGCAAGGAAATCGCCGCCGGCAACATCGGTGGCACGTTCAACTCCATCACCCGCGATGAAAACCGTCCGATGCAGGACGCGGCCATGCGCAGCCGGTTGAAGATCCCGATGTTCTTCGCCTATGACGTGATCCACGGTCACCGCACGATTTTCCCGATTCCCCTGGCCCTGGCCTCGAGCTGGGACATGGACGCGATCTACCACTCCGGCCGCATCGCGGCCAAGGAAGCGGCCGCCGACAGCCTGGACATCACCTTCGCGCCGATGGTCGATATTTCCCGCGACCCGCGCTGGGGCCGCACCTCCGAAGGTTTCGGCGAAGACACCTACCTGGTGTCGCGCATCGCCGGGGTGATGGTCAAGGCGTTCCAGGGCAACGGCGCCAACGCGGCCGACAGCATCATGGCCAGCGTCAAGCACTTCGCCCTGTACGGCGCGGTGGAAGGCGGCCGGGACTACAACACCGTGGACATGAGTCCGCTGAAAATGTACCAGGACTACCTGCCCCCCTACCGCGCCGCCATCGACGCGGGTGCCGGTGGGGTGATGGTCGCGCTGAACTCCATCAACGGCGTGCCGGCCACGGCCAACACCTGGCTGATGAACGACCTGCTGCGCAAGGAATGGGGCTTCAAGGGCCTGGCGGTCAGTGACCACGGCGCCATCTTCGAACTGATCAAGCACGGCGTCGCCAAGGACGGTCGCGAAGCGGCGAAACTGGCGATCAAGGCCGGCATCGACATGAGCATGAACGACTCGCTCTATGGCAAGGAACTGCCAGGCTTGCTCAAGGCCGGTGAAATCGAGCAGAGCGACATCGACAACGCCGTGCGCGAAGTGCTCGCGGCCAAATACGACATGGGCCTGTTCAAGGACCCGTACCTGCGCATCGGCAAGGCCGAGGACGACCCGGCCGACACCTACGCCGAAAGCCGCCTGCACCGCTCCGATGCCCGTGACGTGGCGCGCCGCAGCCTGGTCCTGCTGGAAAACCGCAACCAGACCCTGCCCCTGAAGAAGACGGCGAAAATCGCCCTGGTCGGCCCGTTGGCCAAGGCACCGATCGACATGATGGGCAGTTGGGCTGCGGCCGGGCGGCCGGCGCAGTCGGTCACCCTGTTCGACGGCATGACCCGCGCCCTGGGCGCTGACTCGAAGCTGATCTACGCCCGTGGCGCCAACATCACCGGCGACAAGAAGGTGCTCGACTACCTGAACTTCCTCAACTTCGATGCCCCGGAAGTGGTAGACGACCCGCGTCCGGCCCAGGTGCTGATCGACGAAGCGGTAAAAGCCGCCAAGGATGCCGATGTGGTGGTGGCCGCCGTAGGCGAGTCCCGTGGCATGTCTCATGAATCGTCGAGCCGTACCGACCTGAACATCCCGGCCAGCCAACGCGAGCTGATCAAGGCCTTGAAGGCTACCGGCAAGCCTCTGGTGCTGGTGCTGATGAATGGCCGTCCGCTGGCGTTGCTGGACGAGAAGCAGCAGGCCGATGCGATCCTGGAAACCTGGTTCAGCGGCACCGAAGGCGGCAACGCCATCGCCGACGTGCTGTTCGGCGACTACAACCCATCGGGCAAACTGCCGATCACCTTCCCACGCTCGGTGGGGCAGATTCCGACCTACTACAACCACCTGAGCATCGGCCGGCCATTCACGCCGGGCAAGCCGGGCAACTACACCTCGCAGTATTTCGATGACACCACCGGCCCGCTCTATCCGTTCGGTTACGGCTTGAGCTACACCGAGTTCAGCCTGTCGGACATGGCCCTGTCGTCGACCACGCTGAACAAGACCGGCAAGCTCGATGCCAGCGTGACATTGGAAAACACCGGCAAGCGTGACGGCGAAACCGTGGTGCAGCTGTACATCCAGGATGTGACCGGCTCGATCATTCGCCCGGTGAAGGAACTGAAGAACTTCCGCAAGGTGATGCTCAAGGCCGGCGAGAAGAAAGTCATCCACTTCACCATCACCGAGGACGACCTGAAGTTCTTCAATGCCCAACTCAAGTACGCGGCGGAACCGGGCAAGTTCAACGTACAGATCGGCCTGGATTCCCAGGACGTGAAGCAGCAGAGTTTTGAGTTGCTCTGATCCCCAGGCAACACAAGAACCATGTGGGAGCGAGCTTGCTCGCGATAGCGGCTTAACATTCAACTCAGATGTTGAATATCAGACCGCCATCGCGAGCAAGCTCGCTCCCACAGTTGTATCTGGGTGTTCGGGCTAGCCGCGTCGATCCAGCAAGTTCACCACCACCCGATCCACCAACCCCCACACCCGCTGCTTGAAGCGCTTCCACAATGGCCGGCGCTGCCAGGCGTCGAGGCTGACTTGCAGGCTCTGGGTGAAGTCCCGCTCGAAACTGGCCGCCACTGCACTGCTGAGCCTGGAATCCAGGGCTTCGAGGTTGGCTTCCAGGTTGAAGCGCAGGTTCCAGTGATCGAAATTGCAGGAGCCGATGCTGACCCAGTCGTCCACCAGCACCATCTTCAGGTGCAGGAAACACGGCTGGTATTCGAAGATTTTCACGCCAGCCTTGAGCAATCGCGGGTAGTAACGGTGCCCGGCGTAGCGCACGGACGGGTGATCGGTGCGCGGGCCGGTCAGCAGCAGGCGCACGTCGATGCCGCGGGCGGCGGCCTTGCGCAAGGAACGGCGCACGTTCCAGGTCGGCAAAAAATACGGCGTCGCCATCCAGATGCGTTTCTGGCCGCTGTTCAATGCCCGCGACAGCGATTGCAGGATGTCGCGATGCTGGCGGGCGTCGGCATACGCCACCCGGCCCATGCCCTCACCCACCGGTGGTACGCGCGGCAGACGCGGCAAGCCGAAGTTGGACGCCGGTTTCCAGGCTCGCCGATGGCGGTTGGCGAGCCACTGGCGGTCGAACAGCAACTGCCAGTCGAGCACCAGCGGGCCGACTATTTCCACCATCACCTCGTGCCACTCACTGCGGTCGTCGAGGGGGTTCCAGAATTCATCGGTCACCCCGGTGCCGCCAACCACCGCCAAGCGTTGGTCCACCAACAACAGCTTGCGGTGATCCCGGTAAAGGTTGCGCACCCAGCGGCGCCAGCTCAGGCGATTGTAGAAACGCAACTCCACCCCAGCCTCGGTCAGACGCTTGCGCAGGGCCAGGGTAAACGCCAGGCTGCCGTAGTCATCGAACAGGCACCGCACGCGAACGCCACGCTCGGCGGCCTGCACCAGCGCCTGGACCATCGCCTCGGCGCAAGTACCCGCCTCCACCAGATAGAGTTCCAGCTCGACCTGTTCCTGGGCACGGGCGATTTCCACCAGCATGCGCGGGAAGAACTGCGGGCCATCGATCAACAGCTCGAAGCGATTGCCTTCTCGCCAGGGAAAAACCGCGCCGCTCATGTCAGCGCGCCGTGAAAATCAGCACCGCATTCACCGGCACCGAGAGGCTGATGGCCGACAACCCGGCCAGGTTTCGCAGCTTTTCCAGCCCCGGCGCCAGATCGAAATCCGCCGCGTTGAGCACCACCGGTTCCAGGGTCACCACTTGGAAGCGGCGTTCGTCCAGGCGCGTCGCCAGCAGTTCGACGTTGTATTCGTGCTGCTTGCCGTGCAGGTTCACCGTCAGCGGCAGGCGCAATTCCAACTGCGCGCCGCTGGCCAGGTCCTGGATCGGCGCCAGGTCGATCTTGGCGGTGACGGTGGCTTCGGCAAATTGTTTGATCTCGAACAGCTCGGCCCGCATGCGCTCATCGCGCAGAGGAATGCCGCTGTTGATGGATTCCAGCTCCACTTCCAGGCGCGCCAAGCCCTCGGGCTGGACTTGACCGTGCAGCACCAGGAAACGCTGGACCTCGGAAACATTGCCGTTTTTGCTGCTGATAAACGACAGCCGCGACGACTCGCCGTCCAGGTACCAGTCGGCCTGGGCTGGCAACGCGGCGCAGGCCAGCAGCAAGCTGGCGGCAGCGTGAGGGAAAAACCGCTTGAACATACACACTCGCAGGGCACATAAACCTGTGGCGAACCTTAACCGGGCCGAGGGCGCTTGCAAACTGTCTGTTTCAACAACTGCCCAGGAATACAGAGAACCTGGGGTGAAGGGGTTTATCTATGGGAGCAGGGCTTGCCAAAGGTTGGTTCAGGGCTCCAACCGACACCCCTGCCGCTCCCCCATCCACCGCGCGCTGTTGCTACGCCCCAACCCGCTGACGGTGATGCGTTTCGCTTCAGCGGTCTCGAGAAAGTCGCTGATGGGCACCGACTGCTTCACATAGCCACGGCAGTAGTCCGCCGATTGCTCCATCACGTAGCGGCACGAGCAGTATTCCTTGGCGGTGTAGGCACTGATGATGTCGGGGAAGGCCCGCAATGCCACCCGCTCCAGCCAGACCCAACTGAACAGGGCGATGAGCAGCACCGACAACAGGGTGAGCAACACTTTGCGCTTCATGGTTGCACCGTCCCGGCGAACGCCGCCATGGCGCGCTTGAGCAGTTCGTTATGGCGATAGCTGCCGTCGCGGTCGTCGCCGTAACGCACGATCACCAGTTTGGCGCTGGGGATGACGTATAGCGCCTGGCCCCAATGGCCCAGCGCAGCAAAGGTATCCGGCGGCGCATCGGGCCAGGGGTGGATTGCCGGATCGGCGGCGTGGTTGAGCCACCAATGCCCGCCGGGCACGGCTTCGTCCTGGCCGGCCTGGAAGTGGGCAAAAGGCTGGCGATTGAACGCGACCCACGCCTTGGGGATCAGTTGCCGTTCGCCCCAGCGACCGTCCCGTTGCATCAACAACCCGACACGCGCCAGGTCTCGCGCGGTGAGGTAGGCATAGGACGATCCCACGAACGTGCCGCTGGTATCGGTTTCCCAGGTGGCGTGGCGGATGCCGAGGGGCTCGAACAAGGCCGTCCAGGGGTAGTCGGGGTAGCGCACCGGGCCGACGATGGTTTTCAAGGCCACCGCCAGCAAGTTGCTGTCACCGCTGGAATAACGGAACGCCTGCCCCGGCGGACTGGCGCTTTCATGCTGCGCAGTGAACGCCGCCATGTCATGACGCCCACGGGTATAAAGCATCGCCACCACTGAAGAGTTGAGCGGCGCGTATTCGTAGTCTTCCTGCCAGTCCAGGCCTGAGGCCCAGTGGAAAAGATCGGCCAGGGTCAGGCCCGGGTGCCGGCTCAGTGGCGGGTAGTACTTGGCGGCCGGGTCTTGCAGGCCAAACAGTTTTTCACCGTAGGCCACGCCAAACACCGTCGCCAGCAGGCTTTTGCTGATGGACCAGGTCAGGTGCGGGGTCTGGGCGCTGGTCGGCCCGGCGTAGCGTTCGTAGACCAGCCGACCGTCCTGGATCACCAGCAGCGCGTCGGTGCGAATGCCCTCGCGGCTCGCATCGTCCCGGGGTGGGAAGGCGTATTGCTCCAGGGCTTCGATGGCTGGCCCGCTCGGGGTCGAGCCAATTGGCCATTGCTCGCCGGGCCAGTCTTCGGCGTGGGCGCCCAGGTTGAGCAACAGCAGCGGGATCAGGAACCAGCCTTTGGACATGCTTGGGGCTCGCAGGATTGAACCTTCAGAGCCTATTCAGACTTGATGACAATTTCGAGGCTTGTGTGCTCCCCTGTGGGGGCGAGCTTGCTCGCGATGGCGGTTTGTCAGTCGCCATATGCTTAGCTGACACTCCGCTATCGCGAGCAAGCTCGCTCCCACAGGGGGCAGTCGCTTGAGGGACTAGCCCAACGCCTTGGCCAGCCGCTTGGCCCGCGCCCCCGCCCCAATCTCCATCACGCCTTTATCCCGCGTCCACATCTCGCGCCACGCCGCAGGCCCGGCGGCCAGGGCAGCGTTGAGTTCGCCGTCGAGCCCCTGGAACTGGGCGAACAACCCGCCCAGCAGCACATGCCCGACCGCACTGGACGGGTTATGCCGACTCACCTCCGCGCAACCGGCGAGCAACGCCAGCAGGCGCAATTGCAACGCCTGGGGCCAGGCAGATTCCTGCCCGACGCCATACAACCAGGCAGTCATCGCACTGAGCACATAAAGGTCTTCCAGGGTGCGGAACGGTTTGACGTAGGCATCCCAACCGTCGCCTGC
This sequence comes from Pseudomonas sp. A-RE-22, assembly GCF_019956035.1. Taxonomy (NCBI): domain Bacteria; kingdom Pseudomonadati; phylum Pseudomonadota; class Gammaproteobacteria; order Pseudomonadales; family Pseudomonadaceae; genus Pseudomonas; species Pseudomonas sp. A-RE-22. The sequence goes on along the minus strand of NZ_JAHBCZ010000031.1, from coordinate 49,828 downwards.
CAGCAACTCGCACAGCGCGCCGTCGAGCAGGACGCGGCCATGGCTGATGTCCGGCATCAGGGCAATGGCGGGCAGTTTTTCCAGGGTTACGCCGGGCTCACCCGCATAGGCCACTGCCAGGTTAAGCCGTGGCGTTTCACCGGGTGCTTCGCAGCGAGCGGCAATCAGCAGCCACTCGGCGGCATCTCCGGCGGTGACGAAATCCTTGCGTCCGCTCAGGCGCAAGTCGTCGAGACGGGTTTGCATGTCCGCCGGGCGCAGGCTGCGCTGTTCGGTGGCACACAAGGCGCCGAGGCTCTGGGGCGCGCTGGGCCAAAGCACCCGCAGCGCCGCCTGATACCCCACCAGAAACGCCAGCCCCGGTGTCGCCATCAACCGCGCCCCGGTTACGGCCAGTTCGAACGGCGTCACCGGCCCCAAGCGTTGCAACAACGCAGCATAACCTTCGGCCAGGTCCGGATGGGCGGGCAGGCGTTCGCCGCGTTCGATCAGGGTGTGCCAGGGCATGGGGGCTCCTCGAGGGCTGTCATATAAGCATCACCAAAGCTTCATGGCGATGACACCGGGGCTACATAGCCTGACTTTGCACAACATGGCTGCATAAAGAAAGTCGACAGGCTGCAACTGAACAGCCCGCACGGAGATTCGCTATGACCCAGATCGCCCGCATCAGCGACACCGGCAATGAACGCCGCCTGCAAGCCGAACGCCTGATCGGCGCCCAAGCCTTGCAAGAAGCACAGGCCCTGCGTTTCAACGTCTTCAGCGGCGAATTCAACGCCAAGCTCAAGGGCGCGGAAATGGGTCTGGACATGGATGACTATGATGTTCACTGCGCCCACATCGGCGTACGCGACCTGAACACCGGCCGCCTCGTGGCGACCACTCGCCTGCTCGACCACCAGGCCGCCAGCAGCCTGGGCCGGTTCTACAGCGAAGAAGAATTCAGCCTCCACGGCCTGGTCCACCTCAAGGGCCCAATCCTGGAAATCGGTCGTACCTGCGTCGACCCGGCCTACCGCAACGGCGGCACCATCGCGGTGCTCTGGGGCGAACTGGCCGAAGTCCTGAACGAAGGCGGCTACAGCTACCTGATGGGCTGCGCGAGCATTCCGATGCAGGACGGCGGTATCCAGGCCCAGGCGATCATGCAGCGCCTGCGCGAACGCTACCTGTGCACCGAACACCTGCAAGCCGTGCCGAAAAAACCCTTGCCGACCCTGGACGTGCCGTCCAACGTCATCGCCGAGATGCCACCGCTGCTCAAGGCCTACATGCGCCTGGGCGCGAAGATTTGCGGCGAACCGTGCTGGGACGAGGATTTCCAGGTGGCCGACGTGTTCATCCTGCTCAAGCGCGACGAGCTCTGCCCGCGCTACGCCCGCCACTTCAAGGCGGCGGTCTGATGAGCCGGCTGCGGGTGTACGCGCGAATCGCGCGAGTATTGCTGGTGGTGGCGCTGGGCCTGAGCATGGCCAGCGTGTTCGGCCTGTTCGAACGTGCAGGAATCGCCAACTCGATGGTCCGTCGCCAGCGCTGGTCACGGTTCTTCATGGCACGGCTGAGCCGTGCCCTGCCCTTTTCAGTCACCGTCCACGGTCAACTGCCGCAACGGCCGATGCTGTGGGTCAGCAACCATGTTTCCTGGACCGACATCCCGTTGCTGGGGATGCTCACGCCGCTGTCGTTCCTGTCCAAGGCCGAAGTGCGCACCTGGCCGGTCGCCGGATGGCTGGCAGCCAAGGCCGGCAGCCTGTTTATCCGGCGCGGTTCGGGTGACAGCCAATTGATTCGCAAGCAAATGAGCCGCCACCTGGAACAAGCCCATCCGCTGTTGATGTTCCCGGAAGGCACCACCACCGATGGCCGCACCCTGCGCACCTTCCACGGCCGCTTGTTGTCGGCGGCCATCGATGCCGATGTCGCGTTGCAGCCGGTGGCGATCCGTTACCTGCGCAACGGCGAGCCGGATTCGCTGGCGCCGTTCATTGGCGATGATGATTTGCTGTCGCACCTGATGCGCTTGTTTGCCAATGATCGGGGTGAGGTGGAAATCCATCTGCTGGAACCGATTGCCTGCCACGGCCAGGAACGCGCGGCACTGGCATTCCAGGCGCAGCAGGCGGTGCACAAGGCGTTGTTCGGGGCGCTTCCAGAGAAACAGCAAGCGCCGATGCGACCTGCTGCGATTGCGGCCTGATTCGGATCGCTACGCAGCCCCTTGTGGGAGCGAGCTTGCTCGCGATAGCGGCTTAACATTCAGCAGATGTGCTGGCTGATACACCGCTATCGCGAGCAAGCTCGCTCCCACAATTAGTCCTGCAGCGTGACTTGGTTTTGAGCAAAATCCTGCAGTTGCGGGTAGAACAACCGAAAATCTTCGCTCAACGGCTCATAGAGCCTGATCAACTCCGGCATCGCCCCGGCCAGTTCCTCGGGCCGGGACAAACGGCGGGAAATGCCGCGCAACACCTGCCCAAGCACCTCGAACTCTTGATAAGACCCCAGCCAGTCATCCGCCGCCATATGCGGCGCGATGTGCGCCAGGCGCCCCGGCAGCTGCGGTTCGGTGCCGAGTACCTGGTACACCCGGGAAGTGAACTCCAGCAGCGGCCCTTCGCTGTACAACGTCCAGTCCCGGGCCAGGCAGTGGTCGAAAAACACGTCGAGCACGATCCCGGCATAGCGCCGTCGCACGGTGGAAAAGCGCGACAGCGCGATGTCCACCACGGGATGGCGGTCGGTGTACATGTCAATGCGCCGATGCAGGGCAATCGCCGCTTCGATCCGTGGGTCGTAGAGCCCTTGCAGCGGTCCCTTGACGAAATCACCGTAGAGGCTGCCGAGCAGTTGTTCCCGGCCAGGGCCGCCGAGGTGCAGGTGCGCGAGATAGTTCATGGCCGCAGCTTAGCACCACCCTGCCAATATCGTTATAACCCGATATAGCGATTTGTTCGGCATTCAGATCAAATCCATATTTGTATATCGCGAAATAACGATTTAAGGTTCGCTCCATCGCGATATAGCGTTTTATCAACCCCGAGCTTGCCAACCATGACCCTCGACCTCGACGAAATAATAAAAGCCCTGGCGCACCCAGTACGGCGAGACATCCTCAACTGGCTCAAAGACCCCAAGGTCCAGTTCCCGGAACAGTTGCACAACCACGAATTCGGCATTTGCGCCGGACAGATCGACCAGCGTTGCGGCCTGTCGCAATCCACGGTGTCTGCGCACTTGGCGGTGTTGCAACGGGCGGGGCTGATCACCAGCCAGAAGGTCGGTCAATGGCACTTCTTCAAACGCAACGAGGAAGTGATCCAGCAGTTCCTCAAGCAAATGAGCCAAGAGCTCTGACCTGACAAGGACCTCATCATGCCCCTCTCACTCCTGATCCTGGCCCTGAGCGCCTTCGCCATCGGCACCACCGAGTTCGTCATCATGGGCCTGTTGCCCGACGTGGCGGCCGACCTGGGTGTGTCGATTCCTGGCGCCGGCTGGCTGGTGACCGGCTACGCCCTGGGCGTGGCCATCGGTGCGCCGTTCATGGCCCTGGCCACCGCCCGGCTGCCGCGCAAGGCCGCCCTGGTGGTGTTGATGGGGATTTTCATCGTCGGCAACCTGCTCTGCGCCATCGCCAGCGACTACAACGTGCTGATGTTCGCCCGGGTCGTCACGGCCCTGTGCCACGGTGCGTTCTTCGGTATCGGTTCGGTGGTGGCCGCCGGCCTGGTGGCACCCAACAAGCGCGCCTCGGCCGTGGCCTTGATGTTCACCGGCCTGACCCTGGCCAACGTGCTCGGCGTACCGCTGGGCACCGCACTGGGCCAGGAAGCCGGCTGGCGCTCGACCTTCTGGGCGGTGACTGTGATTGGCGTAATTGCGCTGATCGGCCTGATCCGCTTCCTGCCGGCCAAGCGCGATGAAGAAACACTCAACATGCGCTCGGAACTGGTAGCGCTCAAGGGGGCCGGCCTGTGGCTGTCCCTGAGCATGACCGCGCTGTTCTCCGCCTCGGTGTTCACCCTGTTCACCTATGTCGCCCCGCTGTTGGGTGAAGTGACCGGCGTATCGCCCCGCGGCGTGACCTGGACCCTGGTGCTGATCGGCCTGGGCCTGACCCTGGGCAACATCATCGGCGGCAAGCTGGCGGACAAGAGCCTGGCGAACACGCTGATGGGCGTCTTCCTCACCATGGCCGTGGTGTCCACCGTATTGAGCTGGACCAGCGTGGCGCTGATCCCCAGCGAAATCACCCTGTTCCTCTGGGCCACCGCCTGCTTCGCCGCCGTGCCGGCCCTGCAAGTCAACGTGGTGACCTTCGGCAAAGATGCGCCCAACCTGGTGTCCACCCTGAACATCGGCGCCTTCAACATCGGCAACGCCCTGGGCGCCTGGGTCGGCGGCAGTGTCATCGACCATGGCCTGGGCCTGACCTCCGTGCCCCTGGCCGCCAGCGCGCTGGCTGTGCTGGCGCTGCTGGTCACCCTGATCACTTTCCGCCAGGGCGGTAATGCCGACCTGGCGCCGGCAACTCACTGAGTTTTAACCCTTCCACTTTCGAGGTTGTATTTCATGGCGACTATTTTCGACCCCATCAAACTCGGCGACATCGAGTTGAAGAACCGCATCATCATGGCCCCGCTCACCCGCTGCCGCGCCGACGCAGGTCGCGTGCCCAACGCGCTGATGGCCGAGTACTACGTGCAACGCGCCTCCGCCGGCCTGATCCTCAGCGAAGCAACTTCGGTCACGCCGATGGGCGTGGGCTATCCGGACACCCCGGGCATCTGGTCCAACGACCAGGTACGCGGCTGGTCCAACGTCACCAAGGCGATCCACGGCGCTGGCGGCAAGATCTTCCTGCAACTGTGGCACGTGGGCCGGATCTCCCACCCGTCGTACCTGAACGGCGAAACCCCGGTGGCGCCCAGCGCGATCCAACCCAAGGGCCACGTGAGCCTGGTCCGTCCGCTGGCCGACTACCCGACCCCACGTGCACTGGAAACCGCTGAAATCGCCGACATCGTCGAGGCGTACCGCGTCGGTGCCGAGAATGCCAAGGCTGCCGGGTTCGATGGCGTGGAAATCCACGGCGCCAACGGCTACCTGCTCGACCAGTTCCTGCAAAGCAGCACCAACCAGCGCACCGACAGCTACGGGGGCTCCCTGGAAAACCGTGCCCGCCTGCTGTTGGAAGTGACCGACGCGGCCATTGAAGTCTGGGGCGCCGGCCGGGTTGGCGTGCACCTGGCACCGCGCGCCGACTCCCATGACATGGGTGACGAGAACCGCCTGGAAACCTTCAGCTACGTGGCTCGCGAGCTGGGCAAGCGTGGCATCGCCTTCATCTGCTCCCGTGAGAAGGAAGGCGACGACAGCATCGGCCCGCAACTCAAGCAGGCTTTCGGCGGCCCGTACATCGCCAATGAACGCTTTACCAAGGACAGCGCCAACGCCTGGCTGGCCGAGGGCAAGGCCGATGCCGTGGCCTTCGGAGTGCCGTTCATTGCCAACCCGGACCTGCCGGCACGCTTGAAAGCCGATGCACCACTGAACGAAGCGCATCCGGAAACCTTCTATGGCAAAGGGCCGGTGGGGTACATCGATTACCCTGTGCTCTAATTAATAGCCGGTAAAAAAGCCCTGCCTCGAAAGAGCCAGGGCTTTTTATTTACCTTTAAATATCCGGTCAAACTTCCAAACTTTCTAAAAACCGTTCAACTCATCATATTATCGCCAACAACAAAACAAACCGAGCTGTCGCAGCACAGCCACTAGCAACCAACATTGAAAAGGAATTCAAAGTGAACAACCTCACTGAAAACACTCAACCGGCCAGCAGCAGTATTTACGAAGACCTACTCTCCCAATTCAACTACGCGCCACTGACGACCCTGTATGAATACATCAAGTCGCTCGACACGCAAGACTATACCCAGATGCTCAAGGCCTTGATGGAAAAGGCCAGGCAGAACGACGATGTCAACAGGCAGCTTCAAGCCTGGAGACAGGAAAGCGTGCGCCCAAACCGCAGCCGTTTCCTGGTGAAGTTAATCAATCATACCGACCAGGCCCTTGAAGTCGGCGAAAACGATCTCAGCTTGAATGCCGACGAGCAAGCGTTCATGAATATTCTCCCCTGGGATATCCAAGCCCTGAAGTTCGACTTCTTTTATTCCAGACCACTGGGCAGTCGCAGCAAGGATATATTCAAGCGCTTTATTATATTTGGCGACCAGGCTCTCGGCTTTCGCTTCGACTTCGGTTTACGCGTCAATACTTCTTTCGGTGTTATTTCACCAACGCTGACACCCGTCCGAACAAACAAGGTGGCCTCTATCGGCACAACCCCCATCAAATGCGTGACCCGGATCATTCATTCGTCCAATGAGGAACCGTATGGTTTTACCGTGGAGATCACACTGAGCTGAACAGGCGACCCCGTCAGATCGGTCTGACGGGGCATCTACCTACCGCTTCAGACGCCCTTGCCTGAGCGGAATTTCCATCCGTTTTGACAGGCGCGAAACAAATTTCCTACAAAATTCGCCGCTGATTGCCTATCAACCGCGCCAGTGTCGGTTTATAAAAGCATCCTTACGTGGACGTATTGACACAAACCGACGCAATTACGCATTTTGTTTCATTTGCGCAGGCTAGGGCTCAAGTGCAGCATGTCCAGCCCGATCTCCACCCAGCGCTCGGCCTCAGCCGCCAGGGCGAAGCTGTCGGGGGCCAGTAGCCATTGGTACAAGATGCCGTCGATGTAGGCATGAATGGCAACTGCCGCCCTTTCGGGATCCAGATCATCCGGCAACTGGCCGCGTTTCATCGCATTGCGCAACGACAGGGCGATGCGCACATTGCAGTCGAGGCTGACCTCGCGTCGCTGCTGGCGCAAATCGCACATTTCATCGGTGAATTCACACTTATGGAACAGAATCTCATTAATGCGCCGGGTTTTCGGGTCCAGGGCCACCTGCTGGAACAACCGTACCAGCAGCTTGCGAATACAGCCCAGCGGATCAAGCTCCTCTTCATTCTCACTGGCACGGGCCAACTCATCGAGCGGCTCGTGCAGGGTATCGAGCATGGCCTGGAGCAGGTCCGCCTTGTTGCTGAAGTGCCAATAGATGGCGCCGCGCGTCACTCCGGCCAGTGTCGCGATGTCGGCCAGGGTCGTACGCGCCACGCCTCGCTCGAAAAACGCCCTTTCGGCGGCTTCGAGTATCTGGCTGCGAGTCTCCTGGGCTTCCTCTTTGGTACGACGGACCATGGCAGTAAACACCTCAATCAGGATGCGTCAGCAACGCGTCAGCAATGCGTAAGAATCAGTTGGACAAATATGAGGCGACGTCTCTTGGAACGCGTCCCCGATCTACGCTGGCCTTTGTCAGGCTTTTGTAAATCCGGATATTACGCAATTTGGCTGTTTACAAACAACCGTGTACGTAAGTATATTTCTTAGCATCCTACTAATTGAAATAGTGCGCCTTTTATCTTTCCACCTTTCGAGTGCGCCAGTTGCGCGCCTGGACCCGAGGATTTCCATGCAATTCAAGCCAGCTGTTACTGCCCTGGTTACTGCCATCGCCCTGGCATCGCTGCTCAGCGGATGCAAAAAGGAAGAGGCTGCACCTGCTCCTCCGCCTCCTCAGGTCGGCGTCGTAACCCTCAAGACCCAGCCTTTCACCCTGACGTCGGAGCTTCCGGGGCGCACCAGCGCATTCCGCGTCGCGGAAGTACGGCCACAGGTCAACGGCATCATTCTCAAGCGCCTGTTCAAGGAAGGCGCCGACGTCAAGGCCGGCCAGCAGTTGTACCAGATCGACCCGGCCGTCTATGAAGCGACCCTCAAGAGCGCCGAGGCCAACCTGCGTTCCACCAAGTCGATTGCCGACCGCTACAAGCAACTGGTGGACGAACAGGCGGTGAGCCGTCAGGAATACGACACCGCCGTGGCCAACCGCCTGGAGTCGGAAGCCAACCTGCAGACCGCCCAGATCAATGTGCGCTACACCAAGGTCTACGCGCCGATCTCCGGCCGTATCGGGCGTTCCTCGGTGACCGAAGGCGCGTTGGTAAGCAATGGTCAGACCGACGCCCTGGCGACCATCCAGCAACTGGACCCGATCTACGTCGACGTGACGCAGAGCTCGGTCGAGCTGCTGCAACTGCGCCGCGAGCTGCAGAGTGGTCGTTTGCAGAAGGCCGGTGACAATGCAGCCATGGTCAAGCTGACCCTGGAAGACGGCAGCCAATACCCACACGAAGGCAAGCTGGAATTTTCCGAAGTGTCGGTCGACCAGACCACCGGTTCGGTGACCTTGCGCGCCGTATTCCCCAACCCTGACCACACCCTGCTGCCGGGCATGTTCGTCCATGCGCAACTGCAGGCCGGCGTGAACAGCGCGGCGATCCTCGCCCCGCAACAAGGCGTGACCCGCGACCTCAAAGGCATGCCGACTGCCCTGGTGGTGGGCCCGGACAACAAGGTCGAGCTGCGTCAGCTCAAGGCCAGTCGCACCGTCGGCAGCCAGTGGCTGATCGAAGATGGGCTCAAGGCCGGCGACCGCCTGATCACCGAAGGGTTGCAATACGTACGGCCCGGAGTGGAAGTCAAAGCCACCGAAGCCACCAATGTCGATGCCAAGAACCCGGCCCCCGCTCAGGCAGCTGATAAAGCAGCCGGCGGCAAAGGGGAGTAAACCATGTCGAAATTTTTTATCGACCGTCCGATTTTCGCCTGGGTAATTGCCTTGGTGATCATGCTGGTCGGGGCTCTATCGATCCTCAAATTGCCGATCAACCAGTACCCGAGTATCGCGCCACCGGCCATTGCGATCCAGGTGACCTACCCGGGTGCGTCCGCGCAAACCGTGCAAGACACCGTGGTGCAGGTCATCGAGCAGCAACTCAACGGCATCGACAACCTGCGTTATGTGTCCTCGGAAAGTAACTCCGACGGCAGCATGACCATCACCGCGACCTTCGAACAGGGCACCAGCTCCGATACGGCGCAGGTCCAGGTCCAGAACAAGCTGAACCTGGCCACCCCGCTGCTGCCGCAAGAAGTGCAGCAGCAGGGTATCCGCGTGACCAAGGCCGTGAAGAACTTCCTGATGGTCATCGGCGTGGTGTCGCGCGACGGCAGCATGACCAAGGACGACTTGGCCAACTACATCGTGTCCAACCTGCAAGACCCTATCTCGCGTACCGCCGGTGTCGGTGACTTCCAGGTCTTCGGTGCCCAGTACGCCATGCGCATCTGGCTCGACCCGGCCAAGCTGAACAATTTCAACCTGACTCCGGTGGACGTCAAAAACGCCATTGCCGCGCAAAACGTCCAGATCTCGTCCGGCCAACTCGGCGGCTTGCCTGCCCTGCCCGGCCAGCAACTGAACGCCACCATCATCGGCAAGACTCGTTTGCAGACCGCCGAGCAGTTCAAGGCGATTCTGCTCAAGGTCAACCCGGACGGCTCGCAAGTGCGCGTCGGCGATGTTGCCGAAGTGGGTCTGGGTGGTGAGAACTACAGCGTCAGCGCCCAGTTCAACGGCGCCCCGGCGTCGGGCCTGGCGGTAAAACTGGCCAACGGTGCCAACGCCCTCGACACGGCCAAGGCCCTGCGCAAGACCATCGACGACCTCAAGCCGTTCTTCCCGCAAGGCGTGGAAGTGGTGTTCCCGTACGACACCACGCCGGTGGTGAGCGAATCGATCAAGGGTGTGGTTGAAACCCTGGTCGAAGCGGTCGTGCTGGTGTTCCTGGTGATGTTCCTGTTCCTGCAGAACTTCCGCGCGACCATCATCACCACGATGACGGTGCCGGTGGTGTTGCTGGGTACCTTCGGGATCCTCGCGGCGTTCGGCTTCAGCATCAACACCCTGACCATGTTCGGCATGGTGCTGGCCATCGGCTTGCTGGTGGACGACGCCATCGTCGTGGTGGAAAACGTCGAACGGGTGATGAGCGAAGAAGGCCTGTCACCCAAGGAAGCCACCAAGAAATCCATGGGCCAGATCCAGGGCGCCCTGGTAGGTATCGCCCTGGTGCTTTCGGCGGTACTGCTGCCGATGGCGTTCTTCAGTGGCTCCACGGGGGTGATCTACAAGCAGTTCTCCATCACCATCGTCTCGGCCATGGCCTTGTCGGTCATGGTGGCCTTGATCTTCACCCCGGCCCTGTGCGCCACCATGCTCAAGGCGATCCCCAAGGGTGAGCACGGCACGCCGAAACGCGGCTTCTTCGGCTGGTTCAACCGCAACTTCGACCGTGGCGTGCGCAGCTACGAGCGTGGTGTGGGCAATATGCTCAAGCACAAGGCCCCGTACCTGCTGGCCTACGTGCTCATCGTGGTTGGCATGATCTGGCTGTTCACCCGCATCCCGACTGCGTTCCTGCCCGAAGAAGACCAGGGCGTACTGTTCGCCCAGGTACAAACGCCGGCGGGCTCCAGTGCCGAGCGTACCCAGGTGGTGGTGGACAAGATGCGCGAGTTCCTGTTGCGCCCCAGCAAGGACGGCGGTGAAGGCGATGCGGTGGCCTCGGTATTTACCGTGACCGGCTTCAACTTCGCCGGTCGTGGCCAGAGCTCCGGCATGGCGTTCATCATGCTCAAGCCATGGGAAGAGCGTAACGCCGACAACAGCGTGTTCAAACTCGCGGCCCGCGCCCAGCAGCACTTCTTCACGTTCCGTGATGCGATGGTGTTCGCCTTTGCTCCGCCAGCGGTACTGGAGCTGGGTAACGCCACTGGTTTCGACGTGTTCCTGCAGGACCGTGCCGGCATTGGCCACGATAAGTTGATGCAAGCCCGTAACCAGTTCCTGGGAATGGCATCCCAAAGCAAGATCCTGTCCCAGGTGCGTCCAAACGGCCTGAACGACGAGCCGCAATACCAACTGGAAATCGATGACGAGAAGGCCAGCGCGCTGGGCATCACCTTGTCGGACATCAACAACACCCTGTCGATTGCCCTGGGCAGTAGCTACGTGAACGACTTCATCGACCGTGGTCGGGTGAAGAAGGTGTATGTACAGGGTCAACCCGGCGCTCGCATGAGCCCGGAAGACCTGAAGAAATGGTACGTGCGCAACAGCGCCGGGACCATGGTGCCGTTCACGGCATTCGCCAAGGGCGAGTGGGTCTATGGCTCGCCGAAACTGGCCCGATACAACGGCGTGGAAGCGATGGAAATACTTGGCGCCCCCGCCCCGGGCTACTCCACTGGCGAAGCCATGGCCGAAGTCGAAGCCATCGCCAAGAAGCTGCCGGCCGGGGTTGGTATTTCCTGGACGGGCCTGTCCTACGAGGAGCGCCTGTCGGGCTCCCAGGCACCTGCGTTGTACGCCCTGTCGCTGCTGATGGTGTTCCTGTGCCTGGCGGCGCTGTATGAAAGCTGGTCGATTCCGATCGCGGTCATGCTCGTGGTGCCGCTGGGGATCATCGGTGCCCTGATGGCGACCAGCCTGCGCGGCCTGTCCAACGACGTGTACTTCCAGGTGGGCTTGTTGACAACCATCGGTTTGGCGGCGAAAAACGCCATTCTGATCGTCGAGTTTGCCAAGGAACTTCATGAGCAGGGCCGCACGCTGATGGAAGCCGCGATCGAAGCCTGCAGGATGCGTCTGCGGCCGATCATCATGACGTCCCTGGCATTCATCCTCGGGGTAGTCCCGTTGGCCATCTCCACCGGTGCCGGTTCGGGCAGCCAGCACGCCATCGGTACCGGCGTGATTGGCGGTATGCTCACCGCTACCATCCTGGCAATCTTCTGGGTGCCATTGTTCTTCGTGACGGTGTCGTCAATGGGTCGTCGCAAACCTATCGACCAGGACGACACTCCTGAAACTTCTAAAGAGGCTGGCCAATGAGCAAGTCGCTACTCTCCCTGACCATCGCCGCCGTCGTGCTCAGCGGTTGCTCGCTGATCCCCGACTATCAGCGGCCCGAAACACCGGTCGCGGCGCAATACCCGCAAGGGCCGGCCTACGAGGCGGCCAATGCGCCCGGACAGGCCGCCGCCGAGCAAGGCTGGAAGCAGTTTTTCCATGATCCGACCCTGCAACAGCTGATCCAGGTCGCGCTGGAAAACAACCGCGACCTGCGCGTCGCGGCACTGAACATCGATGCCTATGCCGCGCAATACCGCATCCAGCGCGCGGACCTCTTCCCGGCGGTCTCGGCCACCGGCTCCGGCAGCCGCCAGCGGGTACCGGCACGGGCTTCGCAAAGCGGTGAAGCGGCCATCAGCAGCTCCTACTCGGCCACCCTGGGCATCAGCGCCTATGAACTGGACCTGTTCGGTCGGGTTCGCAGCCTGAGCGAGCAAGCGCTGCAAAGCTACTTCGCCACCGAAGAAGCCCGTCGCAGCACCCAGATCAGCCTGGTGGCCAACGTCGCCAATGCCTACCTGACCTGGCAAGCCGACAAGGAACTGCTCAAGCTGACCCAGGAAACCCTCGGAGCCTACGAGCAAAGCTTCAAGCTGACCTCGCGCAGCGCCGAAGTCGGCGTGTCCTCGGCCCTGGACCTGAGCCAGGCGCGCACCGCCGTGGAAAACGCCCGTGTGCAACTGGCCCGCTACACCCGCCAGGTCGCACAGGACGAAAACAGCCTGACCCTGCTGCTGGGCACCGGCCTACCGGCGAACCTGAGCTCGCAACCGTTGAACGATGACCTGCTCAGCGAAGTGCCGGCCGGGCTGCCGTCGGACCTGCTGCAACGTCGTCCGGACATCCTCCAGGCCGAACGCAACCTGCTGGCCGCCAACGCCAACATCGGCGCCGCGCGGGCCGCGTTCTTCCCGAGCATCAGCCTGACGGCCAACGCCGGCACCCTGAGCCCGGACCTGTCCGGCCTGTTCAAGGGTGGTTCGGGCACCTGGACCTTCGCGCCGCAAATCAACCTGCCGATCTTCAACGCCGGCAGTCTGCGTGCGAGCCTGGACTACGCCAAGATCCAGAAAGACATCAACGTCGCGCAGTACGAGAAGTCGATTCAGACGGCGTTCCAGGAAGTCTCCGACGGCCTGGCCGCGCGCCAGACCTATAACGAACAGTTGCAGGCCCAGACCGACTTCGTCGCCGCCAACCAGGATTACTACCGCCTGGCCGAGCGTCGCTATCGCATCGGCGTCGACAGCAACCTGACCTTCCTCGACGCCCAACGCCAGTTGTTCAGCGCGCAACAGTCGCTGATCACTGACCGTCTTGCGCAACTGACCAGTGAGGTCAATCTGTACAAGGCATTGGGCGGTGGTTGGAATGCCGAGACGGGCAAGAACGAACCGGTGAAAGAAGAAGCGCCGAAGATGAAGTTGTTCTGATTTGATGCCTGAAGACTGAAACACGAAGCCCACCGAAAGGTGGGCTTTTTGTTTGTGTGCGCTTTAACGCTGGCCTATGTGGGAGCAAGGCTTGCCCGCGATGAAGGCGATGCGGGCTTTCAGGAGCCGAGGCGCCTGTTTCGCGAGCAAGCTTTGCTCCCACAGCCCAGCGGGGCGATGCGACGCTTCGCTAAATCCCCTCGCCACACTTGGTTAACGCGGGTCGATGAGATCCAGCGCTCGATTGGCCAACAACTCACTCAAGTCAATCATCTGCGCCACGCCGAGCGCGACATGCCGCCGCGAGCCTTCCAGATCGAACGCCAGGTCGTTGACCATGGCACTGGCTGAGGCCAGGGTTTCGCTGAGGTTCGCCAGTAGACATTCGGTGTCGAGGGTATCGATGACGGTGAAAACTTGAGTTGAGGTTTTTGGCTTGGGATCAGGGTGGGTGCCCAGATGGTAATCGAGTGCTCGGTCTGCGGCCTCTTGGAGCTTTTCTGGATCGGGGTCGTTGTAGGGGAAGGTGCTCTCTGATGGCGAAGAAGGATGATGTTTTTTCATAACGGCGCTCCTGCATCAATTGGAGCCCGAGACATTAGGTCCGGGCGCTGGCGCCTAACGAATTCGGCGGGCTTGCAGTCCCGGTCGCTGAATGGGCAGCGACACGAACAAGCTAGAGATACCGCTTCCGAGCAGCAACCTTAAAACCTCGTCGGAAAAGTCGCCGCGTCTGTCAGACCGGCCACAAATCCTGTGGGAGCAAGGCTTGCCCGCGATGGCGGCCTTACGGCTGGCCAAGATTCTGTTGATCGGGTACATATCCATTGCTGCGGTCACGGCGGCTTAGGGTTCCGCCCTGACGGCGGCTCACTTTTGAGAAGCCCGGAAGCCGGCCCAGTCAAAAGTAAACAAAACGCTCCTGCCCCACCACTCGGTGCCTCGCCTAGGCTCGGCATGCCTGAACGAAGGCATTGCTCCGTGGGCCGCCGCGAAGGGCCATCGTGGTTAACGGGGCGCCCGAGATCAACGTCCACCACGAGGCGGCCTGGTAGCCGACCTGGTTCTTGGTGGGACCGCGTTCCTCCTGTGGGAGCGGGCTTGCTCGCGAAGAGGCCGGCAAATTCAACATCTCCACCGACTGTGATACCGCCTTCGCGAGCAAGCTCGCTCCCACACTTGGATTGAAGTACAGCCGCCAGAGCTAGGTCGGTTGTCAGGCCGCTTTCGCGAGCAGGTCGCTCCCACAGTTGGGTCGAAGTACAGCTGCCAGAACCCGGTCGTCTGTTAGGCCGCCATCGCGAGCAAGCTCGCTCCCACAGTGGAATGCGTCCATCCAATCAGTTGTTTTGCCGTTCGATAATCGCCCAAAACCCGCAAACGGCAATTGAACCGATCCCGGGCCGCCCTTCACCATCGCTCGCACAAAACCAATAACAACAGGTTCGACGCCATGCCCCTACGCCCCGCCTCACCCGGCTGATCCCCGATCGCCCTGATGCCCCTGGCTCCACCCTTAGCGCCTGCGCCTCAAACGTGCGGCAACAACTCGCTTCGTCCATAAAAAATAGAGACAACGCCCATGAAGCCCACACAGCACCTTTTCCCCAGCCTCATCGCCGTCGCCCTGACCAGCGCCGCCCTGCCCGTCCTGGCCGCGGAGTCGGGGTTTGTCGAGGATGCCAAGGTCAACCTCAATCTGCGCAACTTCTACATCAACCGCAACTTCACCAACTCGAACAATGCCCAAGGCAAAGCCGAGGAATGGACCCAGAGTTTCATTCTCGACGCCAAGTCCGGCTTCACCCAGGGCGTGGTCGGTTTCGGCGTGGACGTGCTGGGCCTGTACTCGGTCAAGCTCGACGGCGGTCGTGGCACGGCCGGTACGCAACTGCTGCCGGTGCATGATGACGGGCGCCCCGCCGATGACTTCGGTCGCCTGGGTGTCGCCCTCAAGGCCAAGGTGTCGAAGACCGAACTGAAAGTCGGTGAGTGGATGCCGGTACTGCCGATCCTGCGTTCCGACGATGGCCGTTCCCTGCCGCAAACCTTCCGTGGCGGCCAAGTGACCTCCACCGAAATCAGCGGCCTGACTCTCTACGGCGGCCAGTTCCGCGCCAACAGCCCGCGCAACGACGCGAGCATGGAAGACATGTCGATGAACGGCCGCGGTGCGTTCACCTCCGACCGTTTCAACTTCGGCGGCGGTGAATACGCCTTCAACGAAAAACGCACCCAGGTCGGCGTCTGGTACTCGGAACTGTCCGACATCTACCAGCAACAATATTTCAACCTGACCCACAGCCAGCCCATCGGCGACTGGACCCTGGGCGCCAACCTCGGCTACTTCATCGGCAAGGAAGACGGCAGCGCCCTGGCCGGCGACCTGGACAACAAAACCGCGTTCGCCATGCTTTCGGCCAAATACGGCGGCAACACTTTCTACGTCGGCCTGCAGAAAGTCGGCGGCGATGATGCCTGGATGCGCGTCAACGGCACCAGCGGCGGCACCCTGGCCAACGACAGCTACAACTCCAGCTACGACAACGCCAAGGAAAAATCCTGGCAAGTGCGCCACGACTTCAACTTCGCCGCTGTCGGCGTGCCGGGCCTGACCCTGATGAACCGCTACATCAGCGGTGACAACGTGCACACCGCCACCGTTGATGACGGCAAGGAATGGGGCCGTGAAAGTGAGCTGGCCTATACCGTGCAGAGCGGCGCGCTGAAGAGCCTCAATGTGAAGTGGCGCAACTCGACGATGCGTCGGGATTACAGCACCAATGAGTTCGATGAGAACAGGTTGATCATCAGCTATCCGATCAGCCTGCTGTAAAAACCCAACATGGAGGGAGGCAGTACCACCGTCATCGCGAGCAGGCTCGCTCCCACAAGGAATCGGTGCCGAGCACAAAATCAGTGCTCACTGAAGATCCCGTGTGGGAGCAAAGCTTGCTCGCGATAGCGGTGGGTCTGTGGCATTTCTGGTGAGTGTGGCATTGCATCGCGAGCAAGCTTTGCTCCCACAGTATTGACTCCCACAGGGATCGGCGGTGGTTCTCAAACCCGCGATTCGACGCCCAGTTCATCCCAGACGGATTCGGCCAGGTGGAAGGTCGCGTTGGCCGCCGGGATGCCGCAGTAGATGGCGCTCTGCATGATCACTTCCTTGATCTCGCTGCGGCTCACGCCGTTGTTGGCGGCGGCGCGCAGGTGCAGCTTGAGTTCTTCGTTGCGGTTCATGCCGATCAGCATGGCAATGGTAATCAGGCTGCGGGTGTGGCGCGGCAGGCCCGGGCGGGTCCAGATATCACCCCAGGCGTGGCGGGTGATCATCTCCTGGAATTCGCTGTTGAACTCGGTCAGGGCACTGAGGCTGCGATCGACGTGGGCATCGCCCAGGACCGCGCGGCGTACTTGCATGCCTTCGTCGTAACGTTGTTTCTCGTCCACAAAAAACTCCTCAGGCACGGCCAGAATCGAGCAGGAAATCCAACACCCGCGCGCTGAACGCGGCACCGGCCTGGACGTTGGACAGGTGCGCGGCGTAGAACTCGGCGTACTCGGCCCCACGGACCCGCTCCTGGATGAAGTGCCCACCCGACGGCGGCGTCACGGCATCTTCGGTGCCGGCGATCACCAGCAACGGGACGCGAATCGACGACAACTGCTCGCGGAAATCGGCATCACGCACCGCCGCACAGTTGGCCGCATAGCCCTGGGGCGAAGTGGCGGCGAGCATGTCGGTGATTTTTTTTGCCGTCGCAGGCTGGGCCTCGGCAAAGTCAGGGGTAAACCAACGGGCAATCGAGGCATCGCGCAACGCCACCATCGCCGCCTTGCCGTCACGCAGCACGGTTTCGATGCGCGGGTTCCACCCCGACGGATCGCCGATCTTGGCCGCGGTGTTGCACACCACCAGTTTGTGCAGACGCTCGCCGGCATTGATCCCCAGCCACTGGCCGATCAACCCGCCCATGGACAAGCCACAGAAATGCACCTTGTCGAGGTTCAACTGATCAAGCATCGCCAGCACATCGCGGCCCAGTTGTTCGATGCTGTAGGGGCCTTCGGTCACCAGCGACTGGCCATGTCCGCGCGTGTCGAAGCGCAGCACGCGAAAGTGTTCGCTGAAGGCCGCAACCTGCTCGTCCCACATGTGCAGATCGGTGCCCAGGGAATTGGAGAGCACCAACACCGGGGCGTCTTGCGGCCCATCAAAACGATAGTTCAGATCGCCCTCGGCGAGTTTGACGAATCCCACAACAATCTCCTTTCAGGCGTTCAAGAAAAGGTGTTCGGCCACGGCCCGGGCGACCCAGGTCTGGGCTTGTCCGAGGTAGTGCGCCGGGTTGAGCAGATGATCAAGCTCGGTCGCGGATAGCTGCGCAGTGACCTGGGGTTCATCCCCCAGCACATCACGCAAATGCCGTTGCTCGGCCACGGCGCGCTTGCAACATTGCTCCAGCAGATGGTGCGCCGTGTCGCGCCCCACACGCTGGGCCAGGACGATGCTCACCGCTTCGGCCAGCACCAATCCCTGGGTCAGTTCCAGGTTGCGGGCCATGCGCGCCGCGTCCACTTCCAGCCCTTCGGCCAGCAGCCGCGCCTGTTGCAAGGCACCGGACACCAGGCAGCAGATCTCCGGCAGGGTTTCCCATTCGGCGTGCCACAGGCCCAGGCTGCGCTCGTGTTCCTGGGGCATGGCGCTGAACAGCGTCGACAACAAGCCAGGTACTCGCGTCGCTGCGCCGATCAGCACTGCCGCGCCCACCGGGTTGCGTTTGTGCGGCATGGTCGACGAACCGCCCTTGCCCGGCGCCGACGGCTCGAACGCTTCGCCGGCTTCGGTCTGCATCAACAGGCTGATGTCGCGGCCCAGCTTGCCCAGGCTACCGGCGATCAAACCCAGCACCGCGCCGAACTCCACCAGGCGATCGCGCTGGGTGTGCCACGGCTGTTCCGGCAGGTTCAGTTGCAACTCGGCAGCCAGGGCTTCGGCGACAGGCAGCGCCTGCTCACCCAACGCGGCGAGCGTTCCGGAGGCGCCGCCGAATTGCAGTACCAGCAAGCGCGGCTTGAGTTCTTTCAAACGTTGGCGACTGCGGGTGATCGCCCCCAGCCAACCGGCGATTTTCATCCCCAGGGTCACCGGCGTCGCATGCTGCAACCAGGTGCGCCCGGCCAGCGGCGTGGCGGCGTAGCGTTCGGCTTGGCGGGCCAGGGTGCCGGCCAGTTGCGCCAGCTCCGCCTCGATCAAGCCCAACGCCTGGCGCAGTTGCAGCACCAGCCCGCTGTCCATCACGTCCTGGCTGGTCGCGCCCAGGTGCACATAGCGCTCGGCCTCGGCGCTCTCGGTGGCGATGCGCTTGCCCAATGCCTTGACCAACGGGATCGCCGAATTGCCGGCACTGGCAATCGCTTCGCTCAATGCCGAAAAATCGTACAACTGGGCACGGCAGGCGTTCTCGATCGGCGCCACCGCATCCTGGGGGATCAACCCTACCCGCGCCTCGGCCCGGGCCAGCGCGGCCTCGACATCCAGCATGGCCTGGACCCGCCCCGCATCGCAGAACACCTCGCGCATGTCGCGAGCCGTGAAGTAGGCATCGAACAGCTGATTGCCCGGTCGTTCGCTCATAAACAGTCCTTGGGTGCGCCGGCCTCACGGCCGGCGCGGTTGGGTCAAAGGTCGTGGTGCAAATACGCCGGCTGCTTGGGCAGGCGCAGGCTGAACAGGAACGCCACCACCATCATCACCGTGACATACCAGTAAAAAGTGTTCTCCATGCCCTGGGCCTTCAGGCTCAAGGCAACGTACTCCGCCGAGCCGCCAAAAATCGCATTGGCCACCGCGTAAGCCAACCCTACTCCCAGCGCCCGCACTTCAGGTGGAAACATTTCCGCTTTCACCAGGCCACTGATGGAGGTGTAGAAACTGACAATCGCCAGCGCCAACGTAATCAGGACAAACGCCAGGAACGGGCTGCTGATGCTTTTGAGGGTCAGCAGGATCGGCACCGTGCACAACGCCCCCAGGGCTCCGAACCAGAGCATGGAATTACGCCGGCCAATCTTGTCCGCCAGCATGCCGAACAACGGCTGCATGCACATATAGAGGAACAGCGCACCGGTCATGATGTAGCTGGCGGTCTTGGCGTGCAGGCCGGCGGTGTTCACCAGGTATTTCTGCATGTAAGTGGTGAAGGTGTAGAAAATCAGCGAACCACCGGCGGTGTAGCCCAGCACGGTGATGAACGCGGCCTTGTGATTGCGAAACAACGCCATAATGCTGCCGGCGTCCTTGTTCTCGCGCATTTCCTTGCTGCTGGTTTCCTTCAGGGAGCGCCGCAGGAACAGGGAAATCAACGCAGCCACGGCGCCCACCACGAATGGAATCCGCCAGCCATAGGCACGCAGCTCGTCTTCGCTGAGGAACTGTTGCAGGATCACCACCAGCGACACCGCCAGCAATTGCCCGCCGATCAGCGTCACGTATTGGAACGAGGCGAAAAAGCCGCGTTGGCCCTTGAGGGCGACTTCGCTCATGTAGGTGGCGGTGGTGCCGTATTCGCCACCCACCGACAGCCCCTGCAGCAAACGCGCGAACAACAGCAACAGCGGCGCCCAGACGCCGATGTCCTTGTAAGTGGGCAGGCAGGCGATGAGCAACGAGCCGAAGCACATCATCAGCACCGAGATCATCATCGAGTTCTTGCGCCCGTGACGGTCCGCCACCCGGCCGAAAATCCAACCGCCGATAGGCCGCATCAGGAAACCGGCGGCGAACACACCGGCCGTGTTGACCAGTTGCACCGTAGGGTTGTCCGAGGGGAAGAACGCCGGCGCGAAATAAATCGCGCAGAACGCGTAGACGTAGAAGTCGAACCATTCGACCAGGTTGCCGGATGAGGCACCGACGATGGCGAAGATGCGCTTGCTGCGTTCTTCACCGGTGTAGTGGCTGGTTGGGGTGGTCATGGGTTACTCGCTCGTTGGGGACTTAACAAAGTCTAGACACACTTAGTAACAGTCCCGTTCCACAGTATTGCATTGCCTGGACTGACGCTATCGCGGGCAAGCCTTGCTCCCACAGAGGTTGTTGCCATTGCCCATCGCATGTCGTGTACCCCTGTGGGAGCAAGGCTTGCCCGCGATGGCGCCAGTGTTGACTCACTCAGTAATCGAAGAACACCGTCTCGGCATCCGTGCCCTGCAGGATCACGTTCCATTGATACACACCCGACGCATCGGGCTTGCTCACGATCGTGGCGCGACGCTCCTCGGGTACGCAGGCCAGCAGCGGGTCGGTTTCGTTGGCCTGTTCGCCGTCGAAATAGATACGCGTCAGCAAATGCTTGACCAGCCCGCGAGCGAACACCAGCACCACCAGATGCGGTGCCTGGGTCGTACCGTTCAACCCTGGCACAGTGCCCGGCTTGATGGTGGTGAATCGGAAGCGCCCTTCGGCATCCACCGGCACCCGGCCAAAGCCTTCGAAGTGCGGGTCCAGGGGTTTGTCCTGGTCGTCTTCCGGGTGGGCGTATTTACCGGCAGCGTTGGCCTGCCAGACTTCCAGCATCGCGTCGTTGACGAACTGGCCATTGCCGTCGACCACCTGCCCGGTGATCGCCACGCGCTGACCGAGGGTTTGTGCGACGGTCAGGTCTTCGCGGTTCAGCCAGGTCAGGCCGATGTGGTAGTAAGGGCCAACGGTGTGGGACGTGGTGGCGGTGAGCGTCATCTTATTTCTCCATCGGCGTGGCATCGCGGCCGCGCAAGACGATGTCCCAGCGGTAACCGAGGGCGTAGTGAGGGACGGTTTTTTCCAGGTCGAAACTGGCGATCAAGCGTTCCTTGGCGCGGGTGTCCGGCACGCAGTTGTAGATCGGGTCGTATTCCAGCAACGGGTCGCCCGGAAAATACATCTGCGTCACCAGGCGCGTCAGAATGCTCGGCCCGAACAGTGAGAAATGGATGTGCGCCGGGCGCCAGGCATTGTGATGGTTGCCCCACGGATAGGCGCCAGGCTTGATGGTCTGGAACTGATACCAACCGTCGGCGTCGGTGACGGTGCGACCGGTGCCGGTGAAATTCGGGTCCAGTGGCGCGTCATGGTTGTCGCGGTCATGGTTGTAGCGACCGGCGGCGTTGGCCTGCCAGATCTCCACCAGGATGCCCGGCACCGGCTGGCCATGCTCGTCCAGCACGCGCCCGTGAATGATGATCCGCTCCCCCAGCGGCTCGCCGGCATGCTGGGCGGTCAGGTCGTGGTCCTTCTCTTGCACGCGGTCGGCACCGACAGTCGGGCCGGTAATTTCCGACAGCGAATGAGGCAGGAACACCAACGGCTTGGACGGCGAGCGCAGGTTGGTGGACTGGTACGGCGGGTGCAGATACTCCGGCTGGGTGCCCGCTTGGGGGCGACGATAACCAGGCTTGTCAGTCATGCAGCGTTCCTCGGATTCTTATTAGTAGAACGACGCGTCAGACGCGTTCGATCGCCAGCGCCAGCCCTTGGCCGACGCCGACGCACATGGTCGCCAAGCCTTTCTTGCCGCCGGTCTTTTCCAAGTGGTGCAGCGCCGTCATCACCAAGCGCGCCCCGCTCATGCCCAGGGGATGGCCGAGGGCGATGGCTCCGCCGTTCGGGTTGACCTGGGGCGCATCGTCCGCCAGCCCCAAATCGCGCAACACCGCCAGGCCCTGGCTGGCAAAAGCTTCGTTGAGTTCGATCACATCGAAATCCGCAACCGCCAGGCCCAGGCGCTCAATGAGCTTGCGCACCGCCGGCACCGGCCCGACGCCCATCACCCGCGGCGCCACGCCGGCACTGGCCATGCCCAGCACTTTGCCGCGCGGCGTCAGGCCGTGTTTTTTTACCGCTTCGGCCGACGCCAGGATCAGTGCAGCCGCGCCATCGTTGACACCCGAGGCGTTGCCGGCAGTGACGGTTTTGTCGGGACCATTGACCGGTTTGAGTTTGCTCAAGGTTTCCAGCGTGGTATCGGCGCGAGGATGCTCATCCTGCTCGACCACGGTTTCACCTTTCTTGTGGGTGATACGCACCGGAACGATTTCTTCGGCGAAAAAACCTGCCGCCTGGGCCGCTGCCGTGCGCTGTTGGCTGCGCAAGGCGAAAGCGTCCTGGTCGGCGCGGGACACGGCGTAGTCATCAGCCACGTTATCAGCGGTCTGCGGCATCGCGTCCACACCGTACTGGGCTTTCATCAATGGGTTGATGAAACGCCAGCCGATGGTCGTGTCTTCCAGCTTCATGTTGCGGGAAAACGCCGCGTCGGCCTTGCCCATCACAAACGGCGCACGGGACATTGACTCCACCCCACCGGCGATGGCCAGCTCCATCTCACCACTGGCGATGGCACGGAACGCCGTACCGATGGCGTCCATGCCCGAGGCGCAAAGGCGGTTGAGGGTCACGCCGGGAATGCTTTCCGGCAGGCCCGCCAGCAACAGCGCCATGCGCGCCACGTTGCGGTTGTCTTCGCCGGCCTGGTTGGCGCAGCCGAGAAACACTTCGTCCACTGCGCTCCAGTCCACCGATGGGTTGCGCTCCATCAGCGCCTTGATCGGCACGGCCGCCAGGTCGTCGGCGCGCACGGCGGACAAACCGCCGCCAAACCGACCGATGGGGGTTCGAATCGCATCACAGATATAAACGTCGCGCATCAGGCTTCTCCCGGTGTCTGACCGTGGGCCGCCGCAGTACGAGCTTCCAGGTCGCGCAGTGCGCTCAGCTCCAGCTCGGTCGGCTCGGCGGTGGTTTGCACCTGGTCGGCGAAACGGATCGCCCACCCGGTGGCCGCAATGACTTGCTCGCGGGTCACGCCGGGGTGCAGCGCAGTGACCACGAACTCATGGGTGTCGGCTTCCGGTTCCATGATGCACAGGTCGGTGATGATGCCCACGGGACCGGCGCCGGGCAGGCCCAGACGTTTGCGCGAATCGCCGCCTTCACCATGGCCGACCGAAGTGATGAAATCCAGCTTGTCGACAAACGAGCGAGCCGACTGCTTGAGGATGATCAACACGCTCTTGGCCGAACCGGCGATTTCCGGTGCGCCACCGGCACCCGGCAGGCGGACTTTCGGCTGATGGTAGTCGCCCACCACCGTTGTGTTGATGTTGCCGAAACGGTCGACCTGGGCTGCGCCGAGGAAACCGACGTCAATGCGCCCGCCCTGCAGCCAGTAGCGAAAAATCTCACCGGTCGGTACGACGGTATCGGCGGTTTCCGCCAGCTCACCGTCGCCGATGGACAGCGGCAGTACGCTGGGCTTGGCACCGATCGGGCCGGATTCGTAGATCAGCACGACGTCCGGCGACGACGTCAGCCGCGCCAGGTTGGCCGCTTTCGACGGCAGGCCGATGCCAACGAAGCACACGGCATTGTTCTTCAAGCGACGCGCCGCGGCGACGGTCATCATTTCGTTGGTGGAGTAAGTCATGGTTTCACCTGCGAAGCGGCTGCCAGTCTGGCCTGGAATTCACTGAAGTCTTTAGTGCCATGGATGTATTCGTTGATCCATGCGGTAAAGGTCTCACGGTCCCGGGCGATCGGATCCCACGCCTGGTAGAAACGGTTGTCACGCTCGGTGTAGCCGTGGGCGTAGGACGGATGGGCACCACCCGGCACGAGGCACACGGCGCTCAATGCCCAGGTCGGCAGTACGCAAGCGTTCATCGGCGCGTTCAGGTCGTCGACGATTTCTTCCACGGTGACGATGCAACGCTTGGCGGCCAGGGCCGCTTCTTTCTGCACGCCGAGAATGCCCCACAGCAGCACGTTGCCCTTGCGGTCGGCTTTCTGGGCGTGGATCACCGTGATGTCCGGGCGCACCGAAGGTACAGCGGCCAATACTTCACCGGTGAAGGGACAGGTCACGCTCTTGATCAGTGGGTTGACCTTCGGCAGGTCGGAACCGGCGTAGGCCCGCAGCACCGCGAACGGCAGGCCAGAGGCGCCGGCGACGTAGGCGTTGGCCAGGTCGGCGTGGCTGTGTTCCTCGATCTCCAGCGGGTGTGGCCACTGCTTCTCCACGGCATCGCGCAAGCGGTGCAACGACCCGACGCCAGGGTTGCCGCCCCAGGAGAAAATCAACTTGCGAGCACAACCGGCGCCGATCAACTGGTCATAGATCAGGTCAGGTGTCATGCGCACCAGGGTCAGGTCTTTCTTTCCCTGGCGAATGATTTCATGACCCGCCGCCGTAGGGATCAGGTGAGTGAAGCCTTCGAGCGCGACGGTATCGCCGTCGTTGACGAATTGCTTCACCGCGTCGTGCAGCGAAAGGATTTCAGCCATGGGGCAGGCTCCCGTGTTCCAGTAGACCGACATGAAGAAAAAGGCGCGAGGTTAAGCGCCGGAGTGACTGAAGATTAAGCCTGGGGGAAAAGCCAAACAATCCGATAATCGACTGAGTGTTCGTTTATCGAACAGATTGTTGTTTGGCTATCTATATTCGCCAAGCACACGGAGCCCCTGTGGAAGCAGACCCTGTGGGAGCCTGCATGCCCTCAGATTTGTCTTCCACAGGGGTTATGTCGTGGGCTCAGGTCGCATCCGCATGGCTGACCATGCCCTTGATCACCACCGCCGTGGTCGCCAGGGCCGCCGGGATCACCAGGGCGGTCAGGACTTGTTCGAAGTTCCAGCCCAGGCCCAACAGGGTCGCGCCCATCCAGGCGCCGAGGATCGCGCCGAAACGACCGATGCCCAGCATCCACGAGACACCGGTGGCCCTACCCTGGGTCGGGTAGAAACGCGCGGCCAGGGAAGGCATCGCCGATTGCGCACCGTTGACGCACATGCCGGCCACCAGCACCAGGGTGGCGAGCAAAGTGATGTTGCCCAGGCTCTGCCCCACTGCGTAGGCAAACAACCCGGCCATCAGGTAGAAAATGCCGATGACCTTGTGCGGATTGAACCGGTCCATCGCCCAACCCACCCCGACGGCGCTCAACACGCCGCCGAATTGGAACAGCGCACCGATAAACGCTGCCTGCTCCATGCTCGCGCCGCTGTCGCGCATCAGGGTCGGCAGCCAACTGGTCAACAGGTAGACGATCACCAGGCCCATGAAATAGGTCAGCCACAGCAGCAAGGTGCCAGCGCTGTAGGTGCCAGAGAAGATCACCGCCAGCACGTTGCGGGCTTTCACGGTTTTCTGTTCCGGCACACTGAAACTCGCCGCTTGGGCCACCGTGTTCGGTTCGATCGGCGCCAGGGTCTTGCGCACCTTGTCGGTGCCGCGATTGCGCACCACCAGATAACGCGCCGACTCTGGCAGCCAGAACAGCAACACGACCGCCAGGATCAACGGCAGGATCCCGCCAATCAGCAGCAGGCTGTGCCAACCGAACGCCGGTATCAGCTTGGCGGAGATGAACCCGCCGCCGGCCATGCCCAGGTTGAAGCCGCAGAACATGCTGGTCACCAACAGGGATTTCTTGCGTTCCGGGGTGTATTCCGAGAGCAAGGTGGTGGCGTTCGGCATCCCGGCGCCCAATCCCAGACCGGTCAGGAAACGCAGTACCAGCAATTGATCGACGTTGGTGCTGTAGGCCGACGCCAGGCTGAACGCGCCGAACAGCAGGACCGCGCCCACCAGTACGACTTTTCGTCCGAAGCGATCAGCCAGCGGCCCTGAACCCAATGCGCCAAACACCATGCCGATCAGCGCGGCGCTCATCACCGGGCCAAGGCTGGCGCGATCGATACCCCAGTCCTGGGACAGCGCCGGGGCGATGAAGCCCATGGCCGCTGTATCGAGGCCGTCGAGGAAAACAATCAGGAAACAAAGAATCACCACCCGCCACTGGTAGCGCGAAATGGGTTGGGCATTGATGAAGGACTGCACATCGAGGCAGTTGCCTACGGAGGTCTGGGGCTGATTCATTTTATTTTTATTCCACGCGATAAACGCAGGCGAACGATCAGGGACCGGCGAAACACGCCGGATGACGCTGCGCGACATTAATGAGGGCAGGCAAATACCGTCAATTCATCGCCGCCGACTGTGTGCGTTTATCGAACAGCTTAAGTGAACAGCTGCGCGCTCAAGTCGCGGCTGGCCCCCAGCAGGCCTGGCAGGAAACGCTGTTCCAGCTCATTGCGGCTGACCCGCCCGGCATGGGTACTGACGTTGAGCGCGGCCACCACTTGACCGGAAGCGTCATACACCGGCACGGCAATCGAACGCAGGCCCTGTTCCAGTTCCTGGTCGACGATACACCAGCCCTGCTGCCGCACCTGTTGCAGGCATTCAAGCAACGCCTCGGGGGTGTGCAAGGTGCGGCTGGTCTTGGCTTGCAGGTCGGCATGGTCCAGGTAGTCGCGCAACGAAGCATCATCCAGGGCCGCCAGGAGAATCCTGCCCATCGAAGTGCAATAGGCTGGCAGACGCCCTCCGACCGACAGATCGACCGAAATCAGGCGCTGGGTGGTGGCTGATCGAGCGATATAGAGGATGTCGTCGCCTTCGAGCGTCGCCATGTTGCAGGCTTCGTGCAGTTGCTCGCTCATGCGGTCCAGGTACGGCTGGGCAGAAACGGCCAGGGGTGTCGAGGACAGATAGGCGTGCCCCAGGGTCAGCACTTTGGGCAGCAGCGAATAAGTGCGCCCGTCCGTGGTGGCGTAGCCAAGCTTGATCAAGGTATGCAGGCAACGTCTGACGGCGGCGCGAGGGATTTCCGTGCGATGGCTGATCTGGGCGATGGTCAGGTGCCGCTTGCGTTCCTGGAAGGCCTGGACCACGGCCAATCCGCGGGCCAGGGACGTCATGAAATCAGGATCGCCAGTCAGGGCCTGGATCCGCTTGGCCGGCGAGGCGACGATCGGTGGCGCGACTGAAGTGAAAGCATTGCGCAATTGGTCGTTCATGTCTGGTCTTCCCCGGGAATGACGGCTATTACAAGCGGCTGTCCGACGGACAGACAAGGGTCGGACCGCCAACAGCGTTCGATTATCGAACCGGCAACCGATAATCGCAATCCTGCCCGGTGTCATGAGTTCGCCAGCCGTCGAACGCTCGATAACAAGTTGAGCGAGAGCAACAAGCGATTTGACGTGAGGGCGTGGGCGATATTGAACTTGTCGCCTTGAATGGCATCAGGACATCGGCACTAGCAAGCATCTTCTGAAACCTGATTGACACAAGTTTGCACATACAAACATCGTTTCACACAACAACAGGCCCCTTTAAATATTTCCCGATAGTGTTATTCAGCTGGACCGCTATAATGCAATTCAGCGACGGTACGGCCAATCGACCGCTCCCGTACGCAGGCACCTTGGTTAATACCCTGGCGCCCGAAGCACCTTTAGGGTCGCTTCCCCTGTATTGGCAACAACACGAAGCCCTGATGCTACGTCAGCTGTCAGCTCTGGTGCCGTGGCCGTCTGCATGTCTACATGCAGTGCGTATCACCAGATTCAATTTCAATTAATTAGGTACAACTGTGACGAAAGACGAACTGCGCGCGGAACTTGAGCGCCAGGAACAACGTTACAAGGAAGTTTACGGCGGGGAAATCACCACCTACGCCGCGCAGCCTGAACCGGAACGCAAACCCTGGCGTAAGCGCGCCACCGTTCAGGACCAGGCCTTCACCCAGGAACTCCAGAAAATGGAAAAAGAACTCAAAGCCGAAGAGCAGTGACGCTCAGGGCCTGATGTTCTTGTGAGGAGGTCTCCGGCCACTACCCAGGCCGGAAACCACAGCGCACGCCCGCCATGAGCGGGCCGCCATCCGCTCCCGTCCGACGGCCGGGGAAGGCTCATGGCCGACCATCTTTTCAGATATTTCATACAACCGCTCGAAGTGCTCTACAGCGGGCGACGATCAGGTTCCGGGACGCTTTGCGCCCCTGAATCAAAGGGTTACGCGCCCCACGGAAAACCTCGCGCCAGAGGCATTCCTGCAAATTATTTCGTTGAAGAATGTTGCCGACGAGCAGGCAATGCATCGATTGCCATGGTTTTCTGGCATAATCGCGCCCCCTTATGACCGGGTCAGAAAACCTTCATGATCGATTTATTCAGCGGACTGGATGCTTGGGTGCTTGTGAGCCTCTTGCTCGCCCTGGCTTTTGTCCTCGCCTTCGAGTTCATCAACGGCTTTCATGACACCGCTAACGCGGTTGCCACTGTTATCTACACCAAAGCCATGCCGCCTCATCTGGCGGTGTTCTTTTCCGGTGTGTTCAATTTCCTCGGTGTGCTGCTGGGCGGTGTGGGGGTGGCGTACGCCATCGTTCACTTGCTGCCCGTAGAGCTGCTGATCAATGTGAACACCGGACATGGACTGGCCATGGTGTTTTCGCTGCTCGCAGCGGCCATTACCTGGAACCTGGGCACCTGGTACTTCGGTATCCCGGCGTCCAGTTCCCACACGTTGATCGGCTCGATCCTCGGCGTGGGCCTGGCCAACGCGTTGATCAACGATATCCCGTTGGCCGACGGAGTGAACTGGCAGAAGGCGATCGATATCGGCGCCTCCCTGGTGTTCTCGCCCATGGCCGGTTTCCTGATCGCTGCCCTGGTGCTGATCGGCCTGAAATGGTGGCGTCCGCTGTCGAAGATGCACAAGACACCGGAACAGCGCCGCCAGATCGACGACAAGAAGCACCCGCCGTTCTGGAACCGCCTGGTACTGGTGATCTCGGCCATGGCCGTCAGCTTTGTCCACGGCTCCAACGATGGCCAGAAAGGCATCGGCCTGATCATGCTGGTACTGATCGGTATCGTGCCTTCGCAGTTCGTACTCGACCTGAGCAGCACCACGTATCAGATCGAGCGGACCCGCGACGCGACCCTGCACCTGAGCCAGTTCTACCAGCGCAACAGCGAATCCCTGGGTGAATTCCTGGCACTGGGCAAGAGCGTGGAAGGCGATCTGCCGGAAAAATTCCGGTGCAACCCGCAGCAGACCGAACCCACCATCGATGCCCTGCTCAACACCCTCAAGGGCGTCGCCGACTACCATTCGCTGCCGTCGGAAAGCCGTATCGAAGTGCGTCGCTACCTGCTCTGCCTGGACGACACGGCGAAGAAGGTCGGCAAGCTGCCAGGCCTGGCCGCCCGTGAGAAAGACGACCTGAACAAGCTGCGCAAGGACCTGACCGGCACCACCGAGTACGCCCCGTTCTGGGTGATCCTGGCGGTCGCCCTGGCACTGGGCCTGGGCACCATGGTCGGCTGGAAGCGTGTGGTACTGACCATCGGCGAGAAGATCGGCAAGCAAGGCATGACCTACGCCCAGGGCATGTCGGCGCAGATCACCACCGCGTGCATGATCGGCATGGCGAACATCTTCAGCCTGCCGGTTTCCACCACCCACGTACTGTCCTCGGGCGTGGCCGGTACCATGGTCGCGAACAAGAGCGGCCTGCAAGGTGGCACCGTGCGCAACATCCTGCTGGCCTGGGTGCTGACCCTGCCAGCCACGGTGGCGCTGTCGGCCGGGCTGTTCTGGCTGGCGTCCAAGGCTCTGGGTAGCTGATTCCAGCGACTCAAAAAAAGGTGCGATCCTTGCGGTTCGCACCTTTTTTTATGCCCTGACGCCAGACACCTGTGGGAGCGGGCTTGCTCACGATGGCGGTGGGTCAGTCAACACATGTATCTACAGACATACCACTATCGCGAGCAAGCTCGCTCCCACAGTTGATTGGGTATCTGGCTGGAGAATCACGAACAAAAAAAAGGGCGACCGAAGTCGCCCAAAATGCCTTGCGTGCTCGTTATAGCCGGAAAGACCTACGGTTTTTTCCGCTTGTGCGCGTCTTTCCAGATGAATAATCCAAAGCCTGCGAAAAACACGACCATGAGGCCGACCGTCAACACCCCGGCAAACACCACATTATCGAAAAACATGACTGGCCTCCTGGTCTTGCCCCTGTTGCGATGGGTTCAAGTTAACCAATCAGGCCTGGATGAAAATTGACTGGGGTCAATAACGCCCGCAACGGGGCGAAAAGGTGGGGAAATAACTGATCTGCATCAATGGATCGAGGGGGTTCAGCGCTTTTTCGGTTTGTTTTTCGACTTTTTCTTGGGCTTGCCCAACGGCATGGCCTGCTCGAAAGCCTGGCGGACTTCATTGAGGCGTTTTTCGTTGAGGTCGTGAACGCGCTTGGCGCGCTCGGCACTGAGGTCGATCAGCTTGTCGTCTTGGCTCATGGCGTGTGGGCATCGTGCAGTGAATTGCGGATGCGCCCATGATGCGGGCTGTTGGCGGAGTTGACCAGCCTGCGTACGTCGGCAAACACCTGGATCAGATCTGGATATCGACCCACAAGCCCTGGCGCGACTCTTCGTCTATCAGCGGCACCACCGGCACGGTGTTGTCGGCGTTGAGTTCGGTCCCCGGTACGGCCAGATGTTCTTCAGGGTCTTCATTGGCCTCGCGGTGGCGCTTGTCGCGCTCCTGCCGGCGACGCTGTTCCTCGCGCAACAGCAGCGCGGCCTCTTCCGGGTCGCGGTTTTGCAGGTCGATGGTGCTTTCGTTGGAGCTTGGCTGCACCGGGACCACGGGCGGTATGTCCGGTCGCTGGCGAACCGGATCCTGTTGAGCGGTGATGGGTACGGCGCTCAAAGGGAGCATGGGTGGCAACATAAAGGTCTCCTGTCTTCAGGTTGTCGGCTGGGAAAGTGGCAGCTTGAACCGCCGGTCTGAAACTTGTGACCCAGTTGGCATTGCAGCGATCCCCAGGGCCGAGCTTGTTTGATCGCTGGGCAAGCTTAAGTTCCGTGCCGTCAGTAACTAATCAGCGTACGTAAATCCTTTGGTCTGAGGGATCCTTCCGTTAAGATAACCGGCTTTTTCAAGGCGGGAGTCAGGCAGCATGGCGCAGCAGTATCAACCGGGGCAACGCTGGATCAGTGACAGCGAAGCCGAGCTGGGTTTAGGCACCGTTCTGGCACAGGACGGCCGCTTGTTGACCGTGCTCTATCCGGCCACTGGCGACACTCGCCAGTACGCGCTACGGAATGCGCCGCTCACCCGTGTACGGTTTTCGCCGGGCGATGTGATCACTCACTTCGAAGGCTGGAAAATGACCGTGCGCGAAGTCGATGACGTCGACGGGTTGCTGGTCTATCACGGCCTCAACGGGCAGAACGAAGTCGTCACCCTGCCGGAAACCCAACTGTCGAACTTTATCCAGTTCCGCCTGGCGAGCGACCGTCTGTTCGCCGGCCAGATCGACCCGTTGGCCTGGTTCTCCCTGCGCTACCACACCCTGGAACACACCAGCCGCCAGTTACAGTCTTCGCTTTGGGGCCTGGGCGGCGTTCGTGCCCAGCCTATCGCCCACCAATTGCACATTGCCCGTGAAGTGGCCGACCGCATTGCGCCGCGGGTATTGCTGGCGGACGAAGTGGG
Source organism: Pseudomonas sp. A-RE-22 (assembly GCF_019956035.1). NCBI lineage: Bacteria > Pseudomonadati > Pseudomonadota > Gammaproteobacteria > Pseudomonadales > Pseudomonadaceae > Pseudomonas > Pseudomonas sp. A-RE-22. The sequence goes on along the minus strand of NZ_JAHBCZ010000031.1, from coordinate 18,090 downwards.
CCTGGGCAAGACCATCGAGGCCGGCCTGGTCATCCACCGTCAACTGCTGTCCGGCCGCGCCAACCGCGTCCTGATCCTGGTGCCGGAAAACCTCCAGCACCAATGGCTGGTGGAAATGCGCCGACGCTTCAACCTGCAGGTCGCGCTGTTCGACGAAGAACGCTTCATCGAAAGTGATGCCAGCAACCCGTTCGAAGACACTCAACTGGCCCTGGTGGCGCTGGAGTGGCTGGTGGACGACGAGAAGGCCCAGGACGCGCTGTTCGCCGCCGGCTGGGACCTGATGGTGGTCGACGAGGCTCATCACCTGGTGTGGCACGAAGATCAGGTCAGCCCGCAGTACGCGCTGGTCGAACAACTCGCCGAGACAATCCCGGGCGTGCTGCTGCTGACCGCAACCCCGGAACAACTGGGCCAGGACAGCCACTTTGCTCGTCTGCGCCTGTTGGACCCAAATCGCTTCCACGACCTCAAGGCCTTCCGCGCCGAGAGCGAAAACTATCGCCCGGTGGCCGAAGCCGTGCAGGAGCTGTTGGACAAAGGCCGTCTTTCGCCTGAGGCTCACAAGACCATCCAAGGCTTCCTGGGCAATGAAGGCGAAGCGTTGCTGACCGCGGTCAGTGATGGCGATGTCGAAGCCAGTGCTCGCCTGGTGCGTGAACTGCTGGACCGCCACGGCACCGGCCGCGTGCTGTTTCGAAACACCCGCGCAGCGGTGCAAGGCTTCCCCGAGCGCAAGCTGCACGCCTACCCGCTGCCGTGCCCGGACGAGTACCTCGAGCTGCCCCTGGGCGATCACCCCGAGCTGTACCCGGAAGTCAGCTTCCAGGCCCAGCCGGACGCCAGCGAAGAAGAACGCTGGTGGCGTTTCGACCCGCGGGTCGAGTGGCTGATCGACACCCTGAAGATGCTCAAGCGCACCAAAGTACTGGTGATCTGTGCCCACGCCGAAACCGCCATGGACCTGGAAGACGCCTTGCGCGTGCGCTCCGGTATCCCGGCCACGGTGTTCCACGAAGGCATGAACATTCTGGAGCGCGACCGCGCGGCGGCCTATTTCGCCGACGAAGAGTTCGGTGCCCAGGTGCTGATCTGTTCGGAAATCGGCAGCGAGGGCCGCAACTTCCAGTTCGCCCATCATCTGGTGCTGTTCGATCTGCCAGCGCACCCGGACTTGCTGGAGCAACGCATCGGCCGCCTGGACCGGATCGGCCAGAAGCACACCATCGAGCTGCATGCGCCGTACCTGGAAACCAGCCCGCAAGCGCGGCTGTTCCAGTGGTATCACGAAGCCCTGAATGCCTTCCTCAACACCTGCCCGACTGGCAACGCCTTGCAGCATCAGTTCGGCCCGCGCCTGCTGCCATTGCTGGAAGAAGCCGACGATGGCCAGTGGCAAGCGCTGATCGACGAAGCCCGCACCGAACGCGAGCGCCTGGAGGCCGAGCTGCACACCGGTCGCGACCGTTTGCTGGAGCTCAACTCCGGCGGCGCTGGTGAAGGCGATGCGCTGGTGGAAGCCATTCTCGAGCAGGACGACCAGTTCGCCCTGCCGATCTACATGGAAACCCTGTTCGACGCCTTTGGCATCGACAGCGAGGATCATTCGGAAAACGCGCTGATCCTCAAGCCGAGCGAAAAAATGCTCGACGCCAGCTTCCCGCTGGGCGACGACGAAGGCGTGACCATCACCTACGACCGCAACCAGGCGCTGTCGCGCGAAGACATGCAGTTCATCACCTGGGAGCACCCGATGGTGCAAGGCGGCATGGACCTGGTGCTGTCTGGTTCCATGGGCAACACCGCCGTGGCGCTGATCAAGAACAAGGCCCTCAAACCCGGCACCGTGTTGCTGGAGCTGCTCTACGTCAGTGAAGTAGTGGCCCCACGCTCGCTGCAACTGGGCCGCTACCTGCCGCCGGCCGCCCTGCGCTGCCTGCTGGACGCCAACGGCAACGACCTGGCCGCCCGGGTCTCGTTCGAAACCTTGAACGACCAGCTCGAAAGCGTGCCCCGTGCCAGCGCCAACAAGTTCATCCAGGCCCAGCGCGACCAGCTCACGCCACGGATCAATGCCGGCGAAGAAAAGATCGCCCCGCGTCACGCCGAACGCGTGGCCGAGGCCCAACGTCGCCTGGCCGCCGATACCGACGAGGAACTGGCCCGCCTGACCGCCCTGCAAGCGGTCAACCCGACCGTGCGCGACAGCGAACTGGTAGCCCTGCGCCAACAGCGCGAGCAAGGCCTGGCGATGCTTGAGAAGGCGGCGTTGCGTTTGGAGGCGATTCGGGTGTTGGTGGCGGGCTGAGATTGGCGGGGGGGCCCGATATGGGTCCCCGCTGTGGTGGTTTTATCGGGTGTATATCCGTTGCTGCGGTAACGGATATACACACCAAACGAAGCCCCCCTCAAGGACTGTAATACCCCACCGCCACCAGGAAATGCCCAACCTTCTTCAGGTAAGCATGCTTGTCCTCGACCTTGCCAGTCACCGGGTTCTTCCACCGATACTCATACTCCCCCACATCCTGCTTGCCGATCATGGTCAGGATCGGCTCCCCCACCGGTTTGCCATCCGGATCCTTGACCTTGGCAAAATCGGTATTGATCAAGCGCAGGTTGGTGCCATGGCCGACATACCGCCGGGTATCGAGGTCAACGACAAAGACATACAGGTCATCCTGCAGATAACCGCCCTTGAGGGAGTTGACCGCCGTCAGCGTGGCTTTCTCGTTTTTCAGCAGGTCGCTCGAGGCCTTGTCCAGCAACGCCTTGGCCTGTTCGGCGGAAGCCCGTGGCAGGTAGTAGCCGACGGCCAGGATTCGCTCGCCGACACGCTGGAAATACACATGCTTGCGCTCAACCTTGCCGTCCGACCAGTTCTGCCAACGGTACTCGGCTTGCTGGATGCCGCTGGCCTCGGGGGTTTTCAAGGCGTCCTTGAAGGCTTTGCGCAGGTCCGGGCCCAGCACTTCGGACACGTCTCGCCCGATCAGCGCTGAGGAAGGCCCGCCGCTGGCGAGCATCACACCCTGGGTATCCACCACGAATACGTAGCGATCCTTGTCGACGAAATCCCCCTGGCGACTGAAAGCGGCAAAGGCTTTGTCGCCGTTGTCATGGTAATAGGCCAAGGCCTTTTCCAGCAGCGAGCGGGCCGCCTGGCCGTCATCCGGTGTCGCGGCATGAACCGGTGCCAGCCCCAGCACAAGCATTGCGCCCAGCCAGGCCATCCTGTGAAAAAAAACCATATGCGCGCCCCTCGTTCTTGTTGGTGTTTCAAGAGCGTAGACGGCGTGGGGTGATGTTGGAGTATTCAGGGAATTGCTGGGGAGGCCTGGTGCATCAGTGGGTATTGATACTGACTGACAGGACGTTATCGCGAGCGAGCTTGCTCGCGATAACGGCGGCACATTCAGCATGATGCGCACTGACACGCCACTATCGCGAACAAACGCCAACAGGCTTATTGACTGCGGAGTTGCTGCTGCAAATTCTGGATCTGCGCCTGCAGGGTGTTGATATTACGGGTGACCTGGCCGCGGAAGGCGTCGAACTCGGCGGTGTTGCCGCCCTTGTCCTGCTGGCTCTTGAGCACGATCACATCCTGCTCCAGGCGATCGATAGCCGAGTTGGAGGTGGCTCTTTTCAGGGCGGTGATGTCAGCACCGATGCTCTTGAGCTGAGCATCCAGGGCACCACCCTCGCCTTGGCTTTTCAGGGCGGTAACTTCAGCTACCAGCGTCTTGACCTGGGCTTGGAGCTCCTTGTTGGAAGCTTGCAACTGAGTGTTGGTGTTCTGCTGTTCAGTGGCCTGGGCAATGAGCTGGGCCAGTTCCTTGTCCAAGTCGGCAGACGGACCGAAGGTAGCTTGCTGTTGCTTGTACTGCTCCAGCAGTTTGTTGTCGAATTGCTTGCCCTGATCCTGCAGCTTGCTTTCCAACTGCTTGATCTGCAGTTTCAAGGCCTCACTGTCGCTCATCACGTTGGACTGGCCGGCGACGACCTTGCCGGAAAACTCCTGCAGTCGTCCCGCCGCATCTTCACTGATCCGCGCGAAGCTCTCCTGGGTGGCCACCAGTTGCTGCTCCATCAGGGAAATCTGCTGGAAGCTCCACCAGGCCAGGAAACCGAACGCACACAGCAGCGCGCCGACCAATGCCCACAGCGGCCCGGTGCTGGGCCCCTTGACCTTGACCGCGGCTACGGGCGCCGGGCGCGCTTGCACATGAGGCTGGCGGTTGGGCAGGAAATCATCGTCATCGGGAATGTCGGCCCGCATCCGCAGGCTCGGTACATCATCGAAGTCGTCGTTGGCATCGTTACGCATGGGCATGGTTCAACCTTTGGGAAACCGGTGATGGCTTGATGCGGTGAGTATAACCCCCTCACCCGCCGCACCGATTGACCCCGAACCTGGCACTCGGTTCATGACGGGGCGATCAGCGGGCACTTTGGACCTTCCACCAGGCACAAAATTCATCGAGGGCGGTCCACAGGCTGACCTGCGGATCATAATCGAGATAATGCCGGGCCCGGCTGATGTCCAGGGTGAAATTTTTGTTCATGACCTGCATGCCCAGGCGCGACAGCGTCGGTTCGGGGCGGCCCGGCCACAATTTGCAGAAACCTTCATTCAGGGCCGCGACACTATAAGCCAAGCCGTAGGAACGATAACGCCGGACCTGTGGGACTTCCATCTGGCGCATCACATAATTGACCACATCCCACAGAGGAACCGGTGCCCCATTGCTGATGTTATAGGCCTTGCCCAACGCTGAATCGGTCGCCAGCAGGCTGCTGAGCAGCGCTTCGTTGAGGTTCTGCACGCTGGTGAAATCCACTTTGTTCAGCCCGTTGCCGACAATTGCCAGGCGCCCCTTGCGCTGCATTTTCAACAGCCGCGGAAAAATGCTCATGTCACCGGCGCCGGTCACGAAACGCGGGCGCAGGGCCAGCACTTCGAGGCCGAACTCCTGGGCGCCGAAGACTTTCTGCTCAGCCAGGTACTTGGTGGCGGCGTAAGGGTGCTTGAAGCGCTTGGGCACTTGTTCTTCAGTCAACCCGAGGTGGTCACGCCCGTCGAAGTAGATGGACGGCGAGGACAGATGAACCAGCCGGCGAACCTTTTGCTTGAGGCAGGCCTCAACGACATTTTCCGTGACCTGGACATTGCCCTGGTGGAAATCCTGATAGCGGCCCCAGAGCCCCACGGAGCCGGCGCAATGCACCACGGCTTCGACATCCAGGCACAAATCCCGGGCCAGCAGCGGGTCGTTCAGATCCCCTTGAACAAACTGTGCACCGCGACGCACCAGGTGCTCCACGCTCTCGGCCCGGCGACCGTTGACCCGTACATCCAGGCCTTGCTCCAGGGCGAAACGCGCGAAGCGCCCGCCGATGAAGCCGCTCGCGCCGGTGACCAGAATTTTCATGAATGCTCCTAAGAAATGCGGTTACGAGTCTCGCGCTACAACCTGCAAATTTATCTGTGCGCCGCTTTTACCAGCAGCTTGACGTCTACTGCGCCTCCCAAGGCACCAGCCACTGCCGGGAGGAGCGGATCAACTGTTCGGTCAACAAGCCGAGCAACTGCCCGCCATTGCGCCAATGATGCCAGTACAGCGGCACATCGATCGGTTTATCTGCCAGCAATTCCACCAGCACGCCTCGCTCCAGCTGTTCGCGCACTTGCAGCTCCGGCACGAGCCCCCAGCCCAGCCCGACTTCAGCAAGACGAATGAAACCTTCGGACGAGGGGCACAGATGGTGCTCGAAACCGCCCTCCACGCCCACGGACGCAAGGTAGCGGTGCTGCAGGAAGTCATCCGGGCCAAACACCAATGCCGGCGTATGGGCCAGTTGATCGGCCCGTACCCCGTCGGGGAAATGCCGGGCAATGAACGCCGGGCTGGCCAGCGCCCGGTAGCGCATCGCTCCCAGCAACACGCTGCGGGCGCCCGCCACCGGACGTTCGCTGGCGCAGACACACGCCGCCACTTCACCGGCGCGCATGCGCTTGAGGCCAACGGTCTGGTCCTCCACCACCAGGTCGAGCAACAGGTGATGCTCGGCGCAGAAATCGCCCACGGCTGCCGCCCACCAGGTTGCCAGGCTGTCGGCGTTCAAGGCGATGCGCAAACGTTCCGGCAGACCCTCTTCATCCAGGGCCGGCACCAGGCTTTGCAGGTCGCGCTCAAGCAGACGCACCTGTTGCACGTGATTGAGCAGCCGTCGGCCGATCTCCGTGGGTGCCGGCGGCGTGGCACGTACCAGCACGGGCTGGCCGATGCGCGCTTCCAACAGTTTGATCCGTTGGGAAATGGCCGATTGCGATAAACCCAACACCTGGGCCGCGCGTTCGAAACCGGCCTGCTCGACCACGGCAGCCAGGGCAGAAAGCAATTTGTAGTCGAACATCAGTTTTCCTAATGAGCAATCAGCAGGATTGGTTTTTCTTATACAACCCTTCCCCGGAGAATGGCCAGCATTCGTACACAAACCGGGGATCAAACCTATGTGGCAAAGTTATATGAACGGCCTGCTGGTAGCCCTTGGGCTGATCATGGCCATCGGCGCCCAGAACGCATTTGTGCTGGCCCAGAGCCTGCGCCGCGAACATCATCTGCCCGTGGCGGCGCTGTGCGTCACATTCGATGCGCTGCTGGTCGCCGCCGGGGTTTTCGGCTTGGCGACCTTGCTGGCCCAGAGTCCGTTGCTGCTGTCGATAGCCCGCTGGGGCGGTGCGGCTTTCCTGCTCTGGTACGGCAGCCTGGCACTGCGCCGGGCCTGCTCGAAGCAAAGCCTGCAACAGGGGGAAAACCAGGCCGTGCGCTCGCTGCGGGCGGTGCTGCTCAGCGCCCTGGCGGTGACGCTGCTCAACCCCCACGTCTACCTCGACACCGTGCTACTGATCGGCTCCCTCGGTGCCCAGCAGAGCGTGCCCGGCGCCTATGTCGTGGGCGCGGCCAGTGCCTCGCTGCTGTGGTTCTTCACCCTGGCCTTCGGCGCTGCGTGGCTGGCACCTTGGCTGGCTCGCCCAAGCACCTGGCGGATCCTCGACCTGCTCGTGGCGACGATGATGTTTACCGTGGCGGTGCAATTGATCGTGAACGGCTGATTATTCCAAACCGCTCTGGAACCTCTATTCCACACAGTTGTTGCGTGGTTATGCCGCACCCCCGGTGCTATGATCCGACTCCTGCGCCGCAAAGAGTACAAACTCCCCGGCGCTAGTCTGGCCGCCCGTGATCGGCCTTGCGCTCACCGCAACTGACCTGATTAGGAGAATCACCATGGCTTTCGAATTGCCGCCGCTGCCCTATCCACACGATGCACTGCAGCCGCACATCTCCAAAGAGACTCTGGAATACCACCACGACAAGCACCACAACACCTATGTCGTGAACCTGAACAACCTGGTGCCTGGCACCGAGTTCGAAGGCAAGACCCTGGAAGAAATCGTCAAGACTTCCTCGGGCGGTATCTTCAACAACGCCGCTCAGGTCTGGAACCACACCTTCTACTGGAACTGCCTGGCGCCAAACGCCGGCGGTCAACCAACCGGCGCGCTGGCTGAAGCCATCAACAAGGCCTTCGGTTCGTTCGACAAGTTCAAGGAAGAATTCAGCAAGACGTCCATCGGCACCTTCGGTTCCGGCTGGGGCTGGCTGGTGAAAAAGGCTGACGGTTCCCTGGCCCTGGCCAGCACCATCGGCGCCGGCAACCCGCTGACCAGCGGCGACACCCCGCTGCTGACCTGCGACGTGTGGGAACACGCCTACTACATCGACTACCGCAACGTTCGTCCGAAATACGTCGAAGCGTTCTGGAACCTGGTCAACTGGAAATTCGTCGCCGAGCAGTTCGAAGGCAAAGCCTTCACCGCCTAAGCGTCGATGCCAGACAAGAAAACCCGGCGTCGTGCCGGGTTTTTTTTGCCGGGCAAAAATGACCGCAGGCAAAATACCTCGGGTCTGGAACCCAAGAAAAAATCCCTGGAGGCCTCAAGTTGCGGCCCCTTCCAACCGACACAATGGTCGTAGAGCAATCACTCTGGAAAAAACGTACATCGGTGAGGTTTCAAGCGAAAACCCTTGTGTTTGATTGTCCCTTTGACTGACATCACAGGATTGCCAATACTCATGGCAACTTGACGCTACCCGCACGGAACAAGGAACCACTCTTTGAAGCTGGAACTCAAGAACAGCTTGTCTGTGAAGTTGCTCCGGGTCGTGCTCCTCTCGGCATTGATCGTTGGCATGGTCTTGAGCTGCGCCCAGATCGTGTACGATGCCTACAAAACCAACCAGGCCGTCGCCAGTGACGCCCAGCGGATCCTCGACATGTTCCGTGATCCTTCGACCCAGGCCGTCTACAGCCTGGACCGGGAGATGGGCATGCAAGTGATCGAGGGCCTGTTCCAGGACGAAGCCGTACGCATGGCTTCCATCGGCCATCCACGCGAAACCATGCTCGCCGAAAAAACCCGGCCCTTGCAGCACTCCGAAAGCCGCTGGCTGACCGACCTGATCCTGGGCAAGGAGCGCACCTTTACCACGCAACTGGTGGGACGCGGCCCCTATAGCGAATATTACGGCGACCTGAGCATTACCCTCGACACCGCCACCTACGGCGAAGGCTTCATCGTCAACTCGGTGATCATTTTCATTTCCGGGATGCTGCGAGCCCTGGCCATGGGCCTGGTGCTATACCTGGTCTATCACTGGCTGCTGACCAAACCATTGTCGCGGATCATCCAGCACCTGACCGAAATCAACCCCGATCGCCCCAGCGAGCACAAAATCCCGCAGTTGCGCGGTCACGAACAAAACGAGCTGGGCCTGTGGATCAATACGGCCAACCAACTGCTCGAATCCATCGAGCGCAACACGCACCTACGCCACGAAGCGGAAAACAGCCTGCTGCGCATGGCCCAGTACGACTTCCTCACCGGCCTGCCCAACCGCCAGCAGCTGCAACAGCAACTGGACAAGATCCTGGTGGACGCCGGGCGCCTGCAACGCCGGGTGGCGGTGCTGTGTGTGGGGCTGGATGACTTCAAGGGCATCAACGAACAGTTCAGCTATCAGACCGGCGACCAGTTGCTGCTGGCCCTGGCCGACCGACTGCGGGCCCACAGCGGCCGGCTCGGCGCACTGGCGCGGCTGGGGGGCGACCAGTTCGCCCTGGTCCAGGCCGACATCGAACAGCCTTACGAGGCCGCCGAACTGGCCCAGAGCATCCTCGATGACCTGGAAGCGCCGTTCGCCATCGACGATCAACAAATCCGCCTGCGGGCCACCATCGGCATCACCCTCTTCCCCGAAGACGGCGACAGCACCGAGAAACTGTTGCAGAAAGCCGAGCAGACCATGACCCTGGCCAAGAGCCGCTCGCGCAATCGCTACCAGTTCTACATCGCCAGCGTCGACAGCGAGATGCGCCGCCGTCGCGAACTGGAGAAAGACTTGCGCGAGGCCCTGGCCCGCGAGCAGTTCACCCTGGTGTACCAGCCGCAGATCAGCTACCGCGACCTGCGGGTGGTGGGCACCGAAGCCCTGATCCGCTGGCACCATCCCGAGCACGGCCTGGTGCCGCCGGATCTGTTCATTCCCCTGGCCGAGCAGAACGGCACCATTATCGCCATCGGTGAATGGGTGCTGGACCAGGCTTGCAGGCAATTGCGCGAATGGCACGACCAGGGCTTCCTCGACCTGCGCATGGCGGTCAACCTGTCGACGGTGCAACTGCACCACGCCGAACTGCCGCGGGTGGTGAACAATCTCCTGCAAATGTACCGGCTACCGCCGCGCAGCCTGGAGCTGGAGGTTACCGAAACCGGCCTGATGGAAGACATCACCACCGCTGCCCAGCATTTGCTGAGCCTGCGCCGCTCCGGGGCGCTGATTGCGATCGATGACTTCGGGACCGGCTATTCGTCCCTGAGCTACCTTAAGAGCCTGCCGCTGGACAAGATCAAGATCGACAAGAGCTTCGTCCAGGACCTGCTCGACGACGAGGACGATGCAACCATCGTCCGGGCCATCATCCAGTTGGGCAAGAGCCTGGGGATGCAGGTCATTGCCGAAGGCGTCGAGACGGTCGAACAGGAAGCCTACATCATCGCCGAGGGCTGCCACGAAGGTCAGGGGTATTACTACAGCAAACCGCTGCCGGCACGGGAATTGGGCCTTTACCTGAAGCAGGCCGAGCGCAGCAAGGTTTCCATCATCTGATTTCTCCCCCCGGCGCCAGGCCTTTGTAGGAGCTGGCGAAGCCTGCGATCTTCGGTTTGTTCGCCTGGGATTCAAGCATCAGTGAAAAGATCGCAGCCTCGCTTCGCTCGGCAGCTCCTACAGACGCTACCGAAGGCGGCAATCTCCCATCATTAAATAAGAAATATTTACACCTGCAACCCTTTACACATAATGCAAATCTTTCGCATTATGTCGCAGTTTTGCGCACCTCGCGCCTGTCCCGTCCATCATCGAAGCAGGATGTTTGCCATGATTCGTATGCCCCTGGCTACTGCCAGTCTGCTGGCTATCGCTATTTCCCTCGCCGGTTGCGGCGAAGGCAAAGACAAGGCCGCCGCGCCGCAAGCGCCAACGCCTGCCGCCAGCACCGCGGCACCGGTCGCCCCTGCTGCCGTCGGCAAAATCGACGAAGCTGCCGCCAAGGCCGTTGTCGCGCACTATGCCGACATCGTCTATGCCGTCTACAGCGATGCCGAATCCACGGCAAAAACCCTGCAAACCGCCGTCGACGCGTTCCTGGCCAAGCCGAACGCCGAGACCCTGAAGGCCGCCCGGACTGCCTGGGTCGCCGCACGCGTGCCTTACCTGCAAAGCGAAGTGTTCCGCTTCGGCAACACCATCATCGACGACTGGGAAGGCCAGGTGAACGCCTGGCCCCTGGACGAGGGCCTGATCGACTACGTCGACAAATCCTACGAGCACGCCTTGGGTAACCCGGGCGCCACCGCCAACATCATCGCCAACACCGAAGTCCAGGTCGGCGAAGACAAGGTCGATGTGAAGGACATCACCCCGGAAAAACTCGCCAGCCTCAATGAGCTGGGCGGTTCCGAGGCCAACGTCGCCACCGGCTACCACGCCATCGAATTCCTGCTGTGGGGCCAGGACCTCAACGGCACCGGCCCTGGCGCGGGTAACCGCCCGGCGTCGGACTACCTGCAAGGCGCTGGCGCCACCGGCGGTCACAACGACCGTCGTCGTGCCTACCTCAAGTCCGTGACCCAATTGCTGGTCAACGACCTCGAAGAGATGGTCGGCAACTGGAAGCCGAACGTGTCTGACAACTACCGCGCCACCCTGGAAGCCGAGCCCGCCGAAAGCGGCCTGCGCAAGATGCTGTTCGGCATGGGCAGCCTTTCCCTGGGGGAACTGGCGGGCGAACGCATGAAAGTGTCCCTGGAAGCCAACTCGCCAGAAGACGAGCAGGATTGCTTCAGCGACAACACCCATAACTCGCATTTCTACGATGCCAAGGGTGTACGTAACGTGTACCTGGGCGAATACACCCGCGTCGACGGCACCAAGATGACCGGCGCGAGCCTGTCGTCCCTGGTCGCCAAGGCCGATCCGACCGCGGACACCGCGCTCAAGGCCGACCTGGCCGACACCGAGGCCAAGATCCAGGTCATGGTCGATCACGCCAACAAAGGTGAGCACTACGACCAACTGATCGCCGCCGGCAACACCGCGGGCAACCAGATCGTGCGCGACGCCATCGCCGCACTGGTCAAGCAGACCGGTTCGATCGAACAGGCTGCGGGCAAACTGGGCATCAGCGACCTGAACCCGGACAACGCTGATCACGAGTTCTGATCAACGCCGGCTGGCTGACGGTTAACGCAGCCAGCCAAGCCACAAACCTGTGGGAGCGAGCCTGCTCGCGATTGGGGGCTATCAGTCGACATTGATGTTGGCCGGTCTACCGCCATCGCGAGCAAGCTCGCTCCCACAGGAATTTCGTTGCTTGTGATTCATCATTGCAACCCCGCAAGCCGCCCTTCGATAAACCGCCGTTCCGGCAATTGCTGCGTCAACTCAAGCGCGCGTCGATACGCCGACCTCGCCTCGTCCAAGCGTCCCAGTTGACGACAGAATTCCGCCTGCGCCGAGTAGGCCAGGTGATAGTCGAGTAATTCCCCACGCCCCAGGATCGCCTCGACCAGGCGCAAGCCGGCTTCCGGTCCATCGCGCTTGGCCAGGGCAGCGGCGCGGTTGAGTTCGATCACCGGCGATGGCACGGCGCGCAGCAGCACATCATAAAGCCCGACGATCTGCGGCCAGTCGGTCTCCTGCGCCGTCGGCGCTTCGGCATGCACCGCCGCAATCGCCGCTTGCAGGCAGTACGGCCCGAACCGGCGAGTTTTCAGCGCGGCTTCCACCAACGCACAGCCCTCGGCGATCAGCTCGGCATCCCATAAGGATCGCGTCTGTTCATCCAACAGGATCGGCTCACCGGTCGATGAAGTTCGCGCCGGACGCCGGGATTCGTGCAGCAGCATCAACGCCAGCAACCCCATGACCTCAGCCTCGGGCAGCAACTCCATCAGCAGGCGCCCGAGGCGGATGGCTTCGCGCGTCAGGTCTTCGCGGGTCAGCTCGGCGCCCATCGAGGCCGAATAACCTTCGTTGAACACCAGGTAGATCACCCGCAGCACGCTGTCCAGCCGTTCTGGCAGTTCCGCGCGGGACGGCACCTGGTAGGGGATCCTGGCATCGCGGATCTTCGCCTTGGCCCGTACGATGCGCTGGGCAATGGCCGCCGGGGCGGCGAGGAAAGCCCGGGCGATTTGCTCGGTGGTCAGGTCGCAGACTTCCCGCAGCGTCAGGGGCACCTGCGCGTCCGCCGCCAGGGCCGGGTGGCAACAGGTGAAAATCAGCCGCAGGCGATCGTCTTCCACGTCTTCGTCACTCCATTGGCCCTGCTCCAGCTCTTCGAGCTGGGCGATCAACATCGGCCGGGACGCGGCGAAACGCGCGCGCCGGCGCAAACTGTCGATGGCTTTGAAACGCCCGGCAGACACCAGCCAGGCCCGCGGGTTGTCCGGCACCCCGTCGCGCTGCCAGCGCTCGACCGCAATGAAGAAGGCCTCGTGCAAGGCTTCTTCGGCGAGATCGAAATCCCCCAGCAGGCGAATCAACGTCGCCAGGATCCGCCGCGAGTCTTGCCGATAAACCTGCTCGACCCGCGCCTTGACCGCTTCGACCGACATCAGTCGGGCATGCCTTGGGGGCCCCACCCTTGGCCTCGTAAGGCCGGCTCGCTCCGGGCGCGGAAAATCCTCTGACGCCGGGCGTCGATCATTCGGCTGATGGATAACGCGTAAGGGGCAGCTGCAAGGTTCATGAATGAAGTCCTGTTTGTATTTGTTGTTCAGGGGTTCAGTTGGCGTACCGGTCGCACTTCGACGCAGCCGACCCGGGCCGCCGGGATATTGCCAGCGACCTGGATGGCTTCGTTGAGGTCCTTGGCATCGATCAGGTAGAAGCCCGCCAGTTGCTCCTTGGTTTCGGCGAACGGGCCGTCGGTGATCGACAGCTTGCCGCCGCGCATGCGCACCGTGGTAGCGGTCTGCACCGACTCCAGGGCCTCGGCGGCCAGCATCCGCCCACTGCCCTGGATCGACTCGGCATAGGCCATGCACTCGGCGTCCTCCGGGCTGTCGGGCGAGTTGTGCAGCGTGTGTTCGTTGCTATACACCAGGCATAGGTACTTCATGGAAGGCTCCGTGATCGGACTGATCAACTATGGACGGCAGAATGAGGCTCAGCAAAAAAACCGACGATCAGGGTTGCAGGTCGAACAGCGTCGTACCGGCCATCGGGTCGAACGGCGCGGACCAATGCTCATGGATGATCCGCCATTGCCCGGCTACACGCCGGTAGCAAGCCGTCACGCGCATCCAGCAGGCCTGTTCCTCGCCTTTTTCGTTGGTGCCGCCGCAATAGGCCAGCCAGTGGGCGAAGGCAATGTTCTCGGCCGAGGTAATCTTGACCTGATGGAAGTCGAACTTGTGCGGGCCGGGGCACATCTCCATGCAGGCTTGCCAATGGGCCCGGTAAGCGGTCTTGCCCTTGAATTGCAAGGCCTGGATGGCATCGAACGAGACGATGTCTTCGTCATAGAGCGCCATGACCTTTTCGACGTCCTTGGCCATGACTGCTTGGCGATAGGTGTCGATCAGGGCCTGGATTTCGGTTTCAGTGGCTTGGGTATTCATGGTGATTCTCCGCAGTGTTTTTTTGTTGAAGACACCCTTTGTCGTTTGGAGAAACAGCGAATCGACAACCCAACAAAAATAATTCAAAGAAAAAATTCGCTAGAATCCAGGTCCTATTCTGCTGGTAAACAACGGATGTTTTTTGTGACCGCTCAGCTCGTACCCTACGAAGACCTGACCCCGCTGCAACGCGAACAGGTCAGCGCCATCGAAATCCACCCCGAACAGATCAAGTTCGCCGGCGATATCCACGGCGCCCTGCACACGCTGCTGTCCAAGCCCGGCCCCGGGGTCAAAGGGTTTGCGCTATTGGCTGAAGAGGTGCCGGTGGCCTTCCTGCTGCTCAAGCGCCCGCCGGTACTGCCCGCCTGGGCCAATGAACACAGCGCCACCCTGCATGCCCTGCAAGTCGATCACCGGGCCCAGGGCAAAGGTTATGGCAAGGCCTGCCTGCAGGCGCTGCCCGCCGTGGCGCGAGCCGCCTGGCCGGAAATCCGCGGGCTGGAGCTCTCGGTTGACGCCGATAACGACTCGGCCATCGGCCTGTACACCCGGCTGGGCTGGGTCGACAGTGGCGAGGCCTACAAGGGCCGCATCGGTTACGAGCGGCGAATGGGGTTGGCGTTTTGATGGACCTTGACCCATAGACTCAGGATGAATGGATGAATGGATGAATGGATGATGTTGACGTCGATTGAACAGCTGGAAGCGCTTTATGGCCTGCCCCACGAACGGGCAGTGCGCAAACAGATCCCCTTCCTGAACGAGGATTACCAGGCGATGGTCCGGGCCTCGCCGCTGGTGGTCATCGGTTCGGCAGGGCCCGACGGCCTTGATAGCTCGCCGCGGGGCGATGTGCCGGGTTTCGTGCAGGTCCTCGACGAGTGCACCCTGGCCTTGCCGGATCGTCCCGGCAACAACCGCATCGACACCCTGCGCAACGTCCTGCACGATCCGCGGGTATCGCTGCTGTTCCTCATTCCCGGGATTGGCGAAACCTTGCGGGTCAACGGTACGGCCCGGATCAGCGCCGAACCCGCGCTGCTGGAGCACTTTGCAGTCAACGGCAAGCCGGCTCGCACGGTGCTGCTGGTGACGGTCGAAGCGGCGTTTTTCCATTGCGCCAAAGCCATCGTGCGCTCAGACCTGTGGAATCCGGCTCGCCATCTCGAACGCTCGGCCCTGCCCAGCGCCGGGGCGATCCACAAGCGCTTGAATGATGGGCAGTTCGATGCCGAGACTTATGACCGTGAAGCACCTGCGCGGGTGCAGGCCAGCCTGTACTGAAGCAGCGACGATCAACTTGGCTTGAGCGGGATCCAGATCTCCAGGGTGCCTTCGCCGGTCCTGGGGTTGAAGTCCTCGCTGTAGCGCTCGAACTCCGGCAATTGCGCCGCCGTGTGACCGGAACGCGGCAGCCACTCCTTCCAGATGTATTGGAACGTGTCCGGCAGTTGTTTCAACGACCCCTTATGTTCGAAGACGGCGTAATACCCCGGCTGGATTTCGATCCAGCGGTATTGTTCCGGCAGATCGTCGAGCCGGCTGATTTCCACGCCAGCGATGTATTCGAACCCACCCTTCCCGTCCGGGTTGCAACACACGCCGTAGGTCACTTCATCTTTCTGCCCTGGCACCTTGCCGAGCCAGGGCAGGAACTTTTCCCAGAGCAAAGGAATATCTTGGGCAGTGTCCTGGGTAAACCGAGCACCAAAGCCGGCAATAAGCTGAAAACGTCCCTGTTCAAAGCGTGGTTCGGCTATGTAATCGCGTTTGGGCTTTTCCATGCGGCAACACTCCAGCAAACGTGAAGTCGGGCTTGGCAGTATAGAAGCCAAACCGTGATTGCCAGGGCCGTTTCGCTTGTCAGATTCCAGGCAAGGCGCTGGTGACGGCTTTTCCGACAAACTCGTTGTAGCCAGAAACAATCACGTACACCGCGAAATAGCAGAAGATCGCGGCGGATGCCCAATAGGAGTAACGCAGCAATTTATCCCCCAACAATTTGCCGCCCTGGGTCGCCGCCAGGCACAGGGCCGCGCACCACAACAACCCGGCACAGAGAAAACCACTGAGGAACAGCGCCGAGCTGAGCAAGGTGCCACCACCCGAACGCGCGATCAGTGTGCCGCCCACCGCAGCGAACCAGAGGATGGCACTGGGCGATGACATGGCCAGGAAAATCCCGCGAAAGAACTCCTGGCGCGGGGAGTTGCCCTGCACCTCCCCAGCCTCGGCCAGCACGGCGCTGTGATAGATCGCCGAATGGATCATCTTCGCCGCGAAATACAGCAACAGCACCGAGCCACCCAGCCACAGCACCCAGCGCACCGCTTCGTATTGCAGCAGGACAGTCATGCCCGCCAGGGCCAGGACGGCGTAGACCAGGTCGCCCACGCAGGTGCCCAGGCCCAGGGCGAAACCCTGGAAGTAACCGCGCTGCATCGCCAGGGTGATCATCGCGATATTGGCCACGCCTATGTCCAGGCACAGGGAGAGACTCAGCAGGAAACCGCTGGAAAATTCCATCATTCATTCCGTTCGATTGGGCTACAGCGAATTCAACTGCCCGCAGCCGGCGTTGATGGCTGCGTGGCGAGGTCGACAGTGTCGTCGAAAATAGTTGTGCGCGGCTACTGGACAATCCGACATCCGCCCGATTATCTTGCGCCGCAGGCCACCGCAGTGGCCAACGTCGCTCGGACGGTTCCGGGCGCTCACGTATCTCGAGGCAACAATGGCCGAACAAGGTTCGCCGCGCCGCTTTGCGCGTATCGATCGACTCCCCCCGTACGTATTCAATATCACTGCCGAGCTGAAGATGGCTGCGCGTCGGCGCGGCGAAGATATCATCGACTTGAGCATGGGTAACCCCGACGGCGCCACGCCCCCGCACATTGTGGAAAAGCTGGTCACCGTCGCCCAGCGGGAAGACACCCACGGCTATTCCACCTCCAAAGGCATCCCGCGCCTGCGCCGCGCCATTTCGCGCTGGTACAAGGACCGCTATGAGGTGGACATCGACCCGGAAACCGAAGCCATCGTCACCATCGGTTCCAAGGAAGGCCTGGCCCACCTGATGCTGGCAACCCTGGACCAGGGCGACACGGTGCTGGTGCCCAACCCCAGCTATCCGATCCACATCTACGGCGCGGTGATCGCCGGCGCCCAGGTGCGTTCGGTACCGCTGGTGCCAGGGGTGGATTTCTTCGCTGAACTGGAGCGGGCCATTCGCGGCTCGATTCCCAAGCCGAAGATGATGATCCTCGGCTTCCCCTCCAACCCCACCGCCCAGTGCGTGGAGCTGGATTTCTTCGAACGGGTCATCGCCCTGGCCAAGCAGTACGACGTCCTGGTGATCCACGACCTGGCCTACGCCGACATCGTCTACGACGGCTGGAAAGCCCCGTCGATCATGCAGGTGCCTGGCGCGAAAGACATCGCGGTGGAGTTCTTCACCCTGTCCAAGAGCTACAACATGGCCGGCTGGCGCATCGGTTTCATGGTGGGCAACCCGGAACTGGTCAACGCCCTGGCGCGGATCAAGAGCTACCACGACTACGGCACCTTCACCCCGCTGCAAGTGGCCGCCATCGCCGCCCTGGAAGGCGACCAGCAATGCGTGCGCGACATCGCCGAGCAGTACCGCCAGCGCCGCAACGTACTGGTCAAGGGCCTGCATGAACTGGGCTGGATGGTGGAAAACCCCAAGGCGTCGATGTACGTCTGGGCCAAGATTCCCGAAGCCTATGCCCATCTGGGCTCACTGGAATTTGCCAAGAAGCTGTTGGCCGAAGCCAAGGTCTGCGTCTCGCCGGGGGTGGGGTTCGGGG
>NZ_JAHBCZ010000030.1:0-60271 GCF_019956035.1 Pseudomonas sp. A-RE-22 | reverse complement strand
GCACCGCCTGATCGGCGTCACCACGGCGGATGGCCGCGAAACGTCCTACCGCTACGACGCCTTTGGCCGACGCATCAGCAAGACCGTGGACTGCCTGACCACGGAATTTTTCTGGCAGGGCGACCAGGTCGTCGCCGAAAACAGCCCGCGCCACCACCGCAGCTACGTCTACGAACCTGGCACCTTCCGCCCGCTGGCGATGCTCGACGGCGAAGGCCCGGAAAAAGCCACGCCGTTCTATTACCACCTCGACCACCTGGGCACGCCCCAGGAACTGACCAGCTTCAGCGGCCAGATCGTCTGGTCGGCGCGCTACAACGGCTACGGCAAACTCACCGAACTCCAGCACGGCGGCGGCGAACAGCTTGAGCAACCTTTGCGCTTCCAGGGCCAATACTTCGACCCCGAAAGCGGCCTGCACTACAACCGCCACCGCTACTACAATCCCGAGACTGGCCGCTACCTGACGCCTGATCCGAGCAAGTTGGCGGGAGGGCTCAATGGGTACCGGTACACCCTGAACCCGACGGGGTGGGTGGATCCGTTGGGGTTGGTGGATTGTCCGGGGAAGGGTGGGTGTAGGCCGGCGGTTGGGGAGCAGGATCCGGCGGGTAAGGTAGCTGTTGATCAAACGGAACCTAAACTACCTACTCCTAAAAAAGAGGAGGATTTCTTATATCGTGGTGATGAGCGAAATCCCGAAGATGTTTTTGAACATGGCTTTAAAAGCAAAGGTAAAAGCAAAAATTTGTTCTTGCATTCTATGGATAGTGACTCGCCTCCTAGTTATTACATTAGTACCTCCTACTCAAGAGATGTGGGGAAGAGGTTTGCTACCGGTGAGTACACTAAAATAGGGTATTTATACACGTTGCAAAAAATTCCAGGGCACGATTTGCAAAAAGAGCTAGGGGGCGCATATTTGTTTGGGGCTGAAAAAGAGATTGCAATTCCAGGTCGTATTAAGAATGAAGATGTGCTTGGCGCAACCTTGATACTTGATAATGGGAAAGAGTTTGGCTATTCCATACCTAACCCAAACAGGAGAATAAAAAAATGATTTCTACGGTGGAGGTGTATATCTCTAGGGGGGGAGAAAAGGAAAAAACTTGTCTTGTGTGCGATTCTAAGGGAATCGCAATAACTTTTTCTGTGGCGGATGGTGTTGATAGAATATATTCTGGGGGTAACTTCTATAAATGTTTTGCGAGTCTTAGGCGAGATAATCCGGATGTGATTTTCTTTTGTAAGGGGGCTAAGAAAAATGTTCATCCGTCTGGAATGTCTGCACAGATGTCGCTTGGGCTGAAGGCATATGAACTGAGCATGGGTAGCACTCCATCACTCGATGATATTGTTTATATATTTGACTACGATGATATTGATTTGGCAAAAGATCCGGGTGAGCAAGAAGCTTTTTTTAATGAGTGGGTTGAGTCTCGTTTGTAATAGCTAATGAATATGAGATTGCTATTCTTGGCCGGATGAGGGTGGAAGATATTATCGGAATCAGGCTACTCGTTCGATGTTCCCACTTCCCGGTGGGAATGCATCTCGTGACGCTCTGCGTCACATCTAGAAACGGAGCGTCCCTGGCGACCTTCCCACGCAGGAGTGTGGGAATTATCGAAAATATGGATCCTATGTAGGATCCTCAATATCCAATTTTGACAGGTGATGATATGGCTTCTAAAGAGGTGGTAATTGAAATTGATGGTGCCCTTAAAAAAGCGATTTTTAAGTGTGATCGAAAAATTATGGCGATGACCGTAACGATGCCAGATGGAATAGAAAGAAGTTACACGGCGGCGGATTTGTATTTGTGCCTAGGGATGGTTAGGAAAGATTTTCCGGATGTGAGTTTTTTATGTAAGGGAGCCAAAATCAATGTGCATCCCTCGCGAATGTCTTCGCAAATGGCTGGCGGTGTAGTTGCTTATGAAGTCCGTTGGGGAGAGACAGCGGATGAAAGTGACATAGTCAATATTTTTGATTATGAAGATAAGGATTTAACTAACGATATTACAGAGCAGGTTGAATACCATCGGCGGTGGTTGCAATCGTTTAACGCTGGTCCTTGATCGTTCCCACGCTCCCGCGTGGGAATGCATCCCGTGACGCTCTGCGTCACCTTCCAGAAGCGGAACGCGGAGCGTCCCCGGCGACATTCCCACGCAGGAGCGTGGGAACGATCGATAACCTGTGGCGGGGGAGCTTGCTTCCGCTGGGCCGTGGTAGGAGCTGCCGAAGGCTACGATCTTTTGATCTGGATCTTTCGCTTGATACTCAACTGGCTTTGGAAAGATTGCAGCCTCGCTTCGCTCGGCAGCTCCTACGGCGCAGCCGAGCGGGAGCAAGCTCCCTCGCCACGATGATTCACACAGCCTTTAAGTCAACGGTCGCCTGTAGAGCAGGCGCTCACGCATTCTCGATGCCACCACAACTCCAGTGTGGGAGCGAGCTTGCTCGCGATAGCGGAGGGTCAGTCACCTTCAATGGCAGCTGACCCACCGCCATCGCGAGCAAGCTCGCTCCCACAGGTTTATCAGTGACTTGCAGGTTGCTGCTTCGCACTCAGCCATTAAAAAAACCACCCCTTTGGCACCGATAACATCGTTTCTCGGCCGCGCGGCTTTTCCCTATATTGGCCCTCAGATTCGGTGGATGGCTCAACGTCCACCCCCTCAGTGTGAGTAGCCTCAATGAACAATAAACCTGACAGCACAGGGCTTGATAACGCGGGAGCAGGGACCCGGGCGGTTTGGGGTGGGGAGCAAGTCAGGCACCCCTACAACGCCACGCAAACCCCTATCGTGGCCAGCGCCGCGTACGGTTACGACGACATCGATGTCTGGTACGACGTCGCCTTGGGCAAGGCCCCCGGTTTTATCTACAGCCGCATGAGCAACCCGACCGTCGAGACCCTCGAAGCCAAGATTCGCGAGCTGGAAATGGCCGAGTCCGCCGTGGCCTTCAGCAGCGGCATGGCGGCGATCAGCAGCGTGCTCTACACCTTTCTGGCCCACGGCGATCGCGTGGTGTCGACCAAGGACAGTTACGGCGGCACCAACAAGATCTTCGAAGAGTTCCTGCCGCGCACCGGCGTGGCGGTGACCTTGTGCGAGACCTTCGATCACGACGATCTGGAGCGTGAAATCGCCAAGGGTTGCCAGGTGCTCTACCTGGAAACCCCCACCAACCCCACCCTGAAAATCCTCGACATCCCGCGCCTGGTGGCAGCGGCCAAGCGTGTCGGCGCCGTGGTCGTGGCGGACAACACTTTCGCCACACCGCTGAACCAGAGCCCGCTGGCCTTGGGGGTGGACGTGGTGATTCATAGCGCGACCAAGTTCCTCAGCGGCCATGGCGATGTGCTCGGTGGCCTGGTGTGTGGCAGCGAAGCCTTGATGGCCCAGGTGCGGCATTACCGGGAAATCAACGGCGCGAGCCTCGACCCGTTCTCGGCCTACCTGATCATCCGTGGCATGAAGACCCTGGCGCTGCGCATGCGCCAGCAACAACACAGCGCCCGGGCCCTGGCCGAATTCCTCTGCACCGAACCGCTGGTGGAGGCGGTGAATTATCCCGGCTTGCCGAGCCACCCGAACCACGCCGTGGCTTGCGCGCAGATGTCCGGCTTCGGCGCCATCGTCAGTTTTGTCCTGGTCGGTGGCATGGACACGGTCAAATTGCTGCTGCCGCGCCTGCGCTTCGCCCATTGCGCGGGCAACCTGGGCGCGGTGGAAACCATCTACGGCCCGGCCCGCACCACCAGCCATGTCGAGAACACCTTGGAAGAACGCCTGGCCCTGGGTATCTCCGAAGGCCTGGTGCGGGTTTCGGTCGGCATCGAAGACACCGACGATCTATTGGACGATCTGAAACAGGCCTTCGCCTTCGTCAAGAAGACCCTCAATCCGCAGTTCAATGAAGTGCATATCGAGACCGCAAACTGAAGTTTGAAAGTTGGTACCCCACCACAAGGCCGTGAGTGGGGCGTTCATGAATAGGAATAATAATAAAGCTTAGTGGCGATGCACTTTTACTCTGCCCAATAACTTGTCGCGGACGTCAATGCGCGCCCTAACAACTTTCATGAGAACAACCATGTCCATAAAAGAACAACAACTTAATTCGCGTGCCGGCTTCAAGCAGGAAATGCAGACGCGCCATATTGTCATGTTGGCATTAGGTGGCGTCATTGGTACCGGGCTGTTTCTCACGTCCGGGTATACCGTTAACCAGGCCGGCCCCATGGGCGCGGTGATCGCCTACATCATTGGCGCGCTCATGGTCTACATGGTGATGATGTGCCTGGGTGAACTGGCGGTGCAGATGCCTGAAACCGGTTCGTTCAGCACCTACGCCACGCGATTTCTCGGCCCGGGCACCGGCTACACCGTGGCCTGGTTGTATTGGCTGACGTGGACGGTGGCGATCGGTTCCGAATTCACCGCTGCCGGCATCCTCATGTCGCGCTGGTTTCCCGACACGCCGGTGTGGATCTGGAGCGCGCTGTTTGCCGGCGTGGTGCTCCTCACCAACGTGATTTCGGTGCGTTTGTTCGCCGAGACCGAGTTCTGGTTGTCGTTGATCAAAGTGCTGACCGTGGTGGTGTTCCTGCTGATTGGCGGTGGCGCGATTCTCGGCCTGCTGAACATCGACCAGGCCCACAGCATCGGCTTGAGCAACTTCACCCGCGAGGGACTGTTTCCTACCGGCTTCATGCCCATTGCGATGACGTTGCTGGCGGTGTCCTTCGCGTTTTCCGGCACTGAACTGATCGGCATCGCCGCCGGTGAAACCAAGGACCCGCAACGCAATGTGCCACGCGCCATCCGCACCACCGTGCTGCGTCTGGCGGTGTTTTTCGTCGGGACCATTTTTGTCCTGGCGACCCTGTTGCCCCGCGAGCAGGCCGGTCTGGTCGAGAGTCCGTTCGTCACGGTGTTCACCTACATCGGCATTCCGTACTCCGCCGACATCATGAACTTCGTGATCATCAGCGCCCTGTTGTCGGCGGCCAACTCCGGGTTGTACGCCGCCTCGCGGATGCTCTGGACCCTCAGCGACCAAGGGCATCTGCCCAAGCAGTTCTCGGCCCTGACCCGCATGGGCACGCCGCTCAACGCGATCATCGTCAGCATGGCCGGCGGCGCGGCGTCGTTGCTCAGCAGCGTGTTTGCCGCCGACACCATCTACCTGGCGCTGGTGTCGATTTCCGGCCTGGCCGTGGTGGTGGTGTGGATGAGCATCGCCGCGAGCCAGATCGCTTTCCGGCGTCACTATGTGGCCAACGGCGGCGACATTCGCCACCTCAAGTTCCGCGTTCGCGGTTATCCGTGGGTGCCGCTGGGGGCGCTGGTGTGCTGCAGCCTGGCGTGTATCGGGATCGCTTTCGACCCTGAGCAGCGAGTGGCGCTGTACTTCGGTCTGCCGTTCATCGCCTGGTGTTACTTCGTGTATTACATTACCCGCAAAAGCCGCGAGCGACGCTTGTCGGTTGCCCTCGTGGCACAACCGTCCGACGCGTTCTAAGGCGAGTCGACGGGGCGGGCAAACGTGTCCGGTGCGTGGGGGTCAACGAGGTACAGATCATGAAGCAAAAAACGTTGCCCCCGTTGAACTGGCTGCGGGCGTTCGAAGTGTCGGCCCGCTGCCTGAACTTCACCCACGCTGCCGACGAATTATTCTTGACCCAGGGCGCGGTCAGCCAGCAGATCCGCCAATTGGAAAGCCACCTGGGGGTGGCGCTGTTCAAGCGCTTGCCCCGTGGCCTGGGCCTGACCGAGGAAGGCCAGGCGTACCTGCCGGTGGTACAGGACGCAATCACGCGACTGGCGGTGGGCACCAACGAAATCTTTGGCCAGCACAAGCGTCGGCCAATCAAGGTGCGCGGCAGCCTGGCGTTTTTCGTGCACTGGCTGGCGCCGAAACTGGTGGATTTTCGCCAGGCGCATCCCCACGTCGACATCCGCTACATCAGCAACATCTGGGTCAAGGAACTCGATGGCGAAGACGACATGGAAATTCGCTGGGGCCACGGCCAATGGCCCGGCCTGGTGTCGCAGCGCCTGACCTGGGACACCTTGTTCCCGGTGTGCTCGCGGGCCTTGATGGCGACGCTGAAAGTGCCGGCGGACGTGGCCAAGCATCCATTGCTGCATGTGCTGGGCTACGAAGAGGGCTGGGGTTACTGGCTGAAAATGGTCGGTGCCGATAGCGTCGACTCCTCGACCGGCATGCAGTTCGACACGCTGGTCTGCACCTTGCGCATGGCTGAACTGGGGCAGGGCATCGCCCTGGCGCGCTCGTCGATGGTGAGTGACATGCTTGGCGACGGGCGCCTGGTCGAACCCTTCGCCCAGCGCATCGAAGCCAGCGAATCGTTCTACCTGGTGCGCAGTTCCGGGGCCGAGCAGCACCCGGACGCGGCGCGGTTTTCCACCTGGCTGGTGGAGCAGGCGCATCGTTTTAAATAAGCGGTTTTTAGAAGATTATCCGGAGCTGACCATGCGCTATGTGAGTACCCGAAATTCAACCGTGCAGGTCGACTTCGAACGCGTCGTACTGTCGGCCATCGCCGAGGACGGCGGGCTGTTCGTTCCCGTCGAACTGCCGCTGTTCGAACCCCAGGACATCGCCAACTGGTCGACCTTGTCCTACGACGAACTGGCCTATCGAGTGATGCGTCCGTTCGTGGGCGAGGCGATCCCCGAGGCTGACTTCAAGCGGGTGCTCAAGGAGGCCGGCAGCCAGTTCAGCCATCGCTCCCTGGCACCGTTGCATCAAGTGGATCGCAATGAATGGGTCCTGGAATTGTTCCATGGGCCGACCCGCTCCTCGAAGGACTTTGCCGCGCAATTGCAGGCGCGGCTGGTGCAGTACTTCCTGCGTAAACGCGGGCGTCGCGCGGTGGTGATTGGCGTCACCAACGGCGACACCGGCCTGGCCGCCATCGAGGCCTTCAAGCACTGCGACGAGACCGACGTGGTGGTGATTTATCCCGAGGCCGGCGTACCGCAAGATCAGCTTCAAGACCTGCAAGCGACGGCACATCCGCGGGTTCATCAAGTGGCCGTCGATGGCAGTTTCGATGAATGCCAGACCCTGGTCACCCAACTGTTCCGACAGCATGAGGCGATCAGTTTCAATTCCAGCAACTGGGTCAGCGTCATGGCGCAGTTGGTGTTTTATTTCCACGCCGTGCTGCAACTGGGCGGCGGTCAGCGGCCCATTGGCTTCAGCGTGCCGGCGGCGAGTTTTGCCGAAGTCTATGCCGGCTACATCGCGCAGAAGATGGGCTTGCCGATCACGCAGATGATCGTCGCCACCAACCAGAATGACGCGCTGCATCAGTTCTTTTTAAAGAACCACTACTCGCGATTGCGCGCCAGCAAGACCCTGTCGCCGGCTATGGATTTGTCGATTTTTTCCAACCTGGAACGGTTTCTCTGGGAGCTCTATGGGCACGATGATCAAGCAGTCAGCGCGCTGATGCACACCTTCGAGACCCACGGCGAAATGACCATCGCCAACGAGTTCTGGTTGCAGGCGCGGATGATCATCGACTCGTACGCGGTCAGCGATGAACAGACGCTGGAGGAAATCACTTCGCTGCATCGCGACACCGGCTACGTCATCGACCCACACACCGCCACCGGTGTGCTCGCGGCGCGCTTGTACCGGCGCAGCCTGGTGGCGCCGATGGTGACCTTGGGCGAGATCTCCCCAGCCAAATCGGCGGTGTTGCTCGGCGAGTTGGGGATCCACATTGCGGCGCAACAACGCCCGGTTTCCGAGCATGGTCCTGCGCAGATTCATCGCATCCAGCCGGACGACCTCGGTGCCCTCCATCAACTGCTCGGCGCCCTATAACCGGAGGCCCCATGAAGCGAATTCTCGATCCCCTCGACGAACGCATCATCGCCGAACTGCGCCTCAACGCCCGCGCCGCCCACGCCGAGCTGGCGGCCAAGGTCAACCTCTCGCGCAACGCCGTACGCCAACGCATCGAACGCCTCGAACGCGACGGCGCGATCCAGGGCTACACGGTGCGCACCGGGGAGGGCGCGCAGGCGTCGTCAAACATCAACGCCGTGATCTTCGTCTACCGCTACGACCGCATGCGCGGCGCCGAGGTATTGCAGGCCCTGCAAGCCATGCCCGAAGTGCTCCAGTGCGATGTGATGAGCGGCGAGTTTGATTTGATGCTGCGAGTCGGCGCGGCGAACCCGGAGCGGGTGCATAAGGTGTGGAAAGAAATCTCGGCATTGCCGGGGGTGGAGAACACCGTGACGTCATTTGTGTTGTCGTCGGTGGTCTGAGCCCGGTAGTGCAGATCGTTCCCACGCTCCGCGTGGGAATGCCGCCAGGGACGCTCCGCGTTCCGCTTCTGGGAGGGTGACGCAGAGCGTCACGGGATGCATGCCCACGCAGAGCGTGGGAACGATCAGGTCGCGGGGGCTGTGAGCGATCGTTCCTCACGCTCCCGCGTGGGAATGCCGCCAGGGACGCTCCGCGTTCCGCTTCTGGGAGGGTGACGCAGAGCGTCACGGGATGCATGCCCACGCAGAGCGTGGGAACGATCAGGTCGCGGGGGCTGTGAGCGATCGTTCCTCACGCTCCCGCGTGGGAATGCCGCCAGGGACGCTCCGCGTTCCGCTTCTGCGAGGCGACGCAGAGCGTCACGGGATGCATGCCCACGCAGAGCGTGGGAACGATCAGGTCGCGGGGGCTGTGAACGATCGTTCCTCACGCTCCCGCGTGGGAATGCCGCCAGGGACGCTCCGCGTTCCGCTTCTGAGAGGGCGACGCAGAGCGTCACGGGATGCATGCCCACGCAGAGCGTGGGAACGATCAGGTCGCGGGGGCTGTGAACGATCGTTCCTCACGCTCCCGCGTGGGAATGCCGCCAGGGACGCTCCGCGTTCCGCTTCTGCGAGGCGACGCAGAGCGTCACGGGATGCATGCCCACGCAGAGCGTGGGAACGATCGAATCCACACCTACCGCTTTGCCCACCCCCTGGTCAAAACGCCCAAGAAATAGAGCAAATTGGCCTATTTCACTGCCAACCCCGCCCCCCTAACCTAGATCCCAACAACCTCATCACCCGGATCAAGGACATAACAAAAATGACTGAATACAAACTGGCGCTGGTCGGCTTCGGCGGTGTGAACCGGGCATTGGCTCAACTGATTGCCGAGCGCAACCAGCAGTGGAAAACCGAGCTCGGCTTCACCCTGAAAATCGTCGGCGTGACCGACCTGTTCCTCGGTTCGGTGATGGACCGCCACGGCCTCGACGCCGCATTGCTGGCCAAACTGCCCACCACCAAAGGCGCCATGGCCCAACTGCCCGGCGGCACCGTCGATGCCCTCAACGAAGCCGTGATCAAAGACTGCGGCGCTGACATCATCGCCGAAGCCACCTTCACCAACCCGGTGGACGGCGAGCCTGCCACCTCGTTCTGCCGCTGGGCCCTGGAGCGCGGCAAACACGTGGTCACCACCAACAAAGGGCCCATCGCCCTGCACGGCGCCGAGCTGAAAGCCTTGGCCCAGCGCAACAACGTCGCTTTCGAATACGAAGGCTCGGTCATGAGCGGCACCCCGGTCATTCGCCTCGCCAAACAGTCCCTGGCCGGCAGCTCGATCACCGGTTTCGAAGGCATCCTCAACGGCACCTCCAACTTCGTCCTCACCTGCATGGAAGGCGGCCTCGGGTTCGCCGAAGCCGTCAGCCAGGCCCAAGCCCTGGGCTACGCCGAAGCCGACCCAACGGCAGACGTCGAAGGCCATGACGTGCGCCTCAAAGTGGTGATCCTCGCCAACGAACTGCTGGACGCCAAACTCACCGTCAACGACGTCACCTGCCGCGGCATCTCCGCCCTCAGCCTCGCCGACATCGAAAAAGCCCGCCACGACGGCGCCCGCTGGAAACTCATCGGCGCCGCCACTCGCCAGGCTGACGGCTCCATCAGCGCCAGCGTCGAACCGCGCCTGCTGAGCAACGACCACCCACTGGCGAGCATCAGCGGCGCCACCAACGCCGTGTCGTTCACCAGCGAACTGCTCGGCGCCGTCACCGTCTCCGGTCCCGGCGCAGGCCGCACCGAAACCGCCTTCGCACTGCTGTCGGACATCATCCACATCCACCAATCGGCAACCCGCAAACAGGAGCACACCCTGTGAACGTATCGCGCCTGGCCCTGGCGGTCGTCGAACCGCACATCGAAGTCCTCAACCCGTTTGACGGCAGCATCGTCGGCACCGTCGCCGACGTGTGCGCCTCAGAAGTCCCACACCTGCTCGAGACCGGCCGCAGCGGCGCACGCGCCTGCGCCGCACTCCCGCGTCATCGCCGCGCCAGCATCCTCGAACAAGCGGCACTGAACATCGAACGCGACGCCAAAGCCTTCGCCCGGCTGATCGTCGACGAAGCCGGCAAGACCCTCAAACAAGCCGAAAAAGAAGTCAAACGCTGCGTCAACACCCTCAAGCTCTCCGCCGAAGAAGCCAAGCGCAACGCCGGCGAAATCGTACCGTTCGACGCCTACGAAGGCGCCGAATCGCGCCAGGGCTGGTTCACCCGCGAACCCCTGGGCCTGATCGTCGCCATCACCCCCTACAACGACCCGCTGAACCTGGTCGCCCACAAACTCGGCCCGGCCATCGCTGGCGGCAACGCGGTGATCCTCAAACCGTCCGAGCTGGCACCGTTGTCGGCGCTCAAACTGGTGTCGTACCTGGTCGCCGCCGGCCTGCCTGAAACCGTGGTCACCGTCGCCACCGGCGGCGCGGAACTGGGCAAAGCCCTGGTCGCCGCCCGCGACGTGCGGATGATCTCCTTCACCGGCGGCTTCGTCACCGGCGAACAAATCGCCCGCACCGCTGGCCTGAAAAAACTCGCCATGGACCTCGGCGGCAACGCCCCCGTCATCGTCATGGGCGACTGCAACCTCGACGCCGCCGTCGACAGCTGCATCTCCGGCGCCTTCTGGGCCGCCGGGCAAAACTGCATCGGCACCCAACGCCTGCTCATCCACGCACCGATCTACGAAGCCTTCCGCGAACGCTTCGTCAACCAGGCCCAAGCCCTCGTCGTCGGCAACCCACTGCTCGCCAACACCGACATCGGCCCGATGATCACCCAACAAGCCGCGCAGAACGCCGAACAGGTCGTCAACGAAGCCCTGCAACAACGCGCCACCTTACTCTGCGGCCACCGCCGCCAAGGCACCTGCTACGCCGCCACCGTCCTGGAAAACGTCGCTCATTCCAGCCGACTCTGGCGCAACGAAGCCTTCGCGCCTGTGGTGGTGTTGCAGCCGTTCGACACGTTCGATGAAGCCATCGCCTTGGCGAACGAACCTGAATACGCGCTTCACGCCGGGATCTTCACCAACGATCTCAACACCGCGATGAGCGCTGCCCGGCGAATTGAGGCGGGGGGCGTGATGATCAATGATTCGTCGGATTTCCGGTTTGATGCGATGCCGTTTGGCGGGTCGAAATATGGCAGTTTGGGCAGGGAAGGGGTGCGCTTCGCGTACGAGGAAATGACCCAGCCGAAGGTGGTGTGCCTGAATACGTTGGGGTAAGCGTGGCGAATCAACCCTCGGACGATGGTTCGAGGCGCAGGAGTCGCTTACCTGTCATGTCGCCAAAACGCCATTTCGACAACACGTTTCGTCCTCATGTCGTCGCCAGCGACATGAGGACGAAGCGTGTCGCTGGTCAGGGTGACAGGCGCAATATCATCCACATCCAAAACAACTAACCCACCGCCATCCCACTGTGGGAGCGAGCTTGCTCGCGATAGCGGCCCACCAGTCACCATCAGAACCGCTCACTCCCCACCCTGCATTGCCCTCTGCGCAAAACCCGCAAGCTCAGTTAACCGATCCCCCTATGCACTGCTTCCACCCATTGCCCCGTCACTCACGCTTTCCACCGAGCTGCGTCCAGAGCACCGACCGTGCAGCCAACGTCGTCGATCTCCCCATGAACTAACTTCTGCAAACGTTCACAGCTGAAACGTATCAGCCCAAAGAAAAAATCCAATTATGCACAAATGCATTTTTATGCTTGACCCACATGCATAACCCCCTATAAGGTGGCTTTACTGTATGTACATACAGTTTTTCTAAATCACTATTTATTTGAATCCATTCATGGACGAGGCAATAACCTATGAAAACCACCACTGAAAAATTCGGTGTAACCCCCCATCAACCCAGCCTCTGGACCCGCGCCGACGCGTTGAAAGTCCGGGCAGATGATCCCACCACCACTCAGCCGCTGGTCAGCGCGGATTTCCCGGTACTGAACAACGACGTGTTCATCTGGGACACCATGCCCTTGCGCGACCTGGACGGTAACGTGACGTCCGTCGATGGCTGGTCGGTAATCTTTACCCTGACTGCCGATCGTCATCCAAACGACCCGCAGTACCTCGACGAGGACGGTAACTACGACATCCTCCGCGATTGGAACGATCGTCACGGTCGGGCAAAGATGTACTACTGGTTCTCTCGTACCGGCAAGAACTGGGAATTCGGTGGTCGTGTGATGGCCGAAGGCGTTTCGCCGACCGCTCGCGAATGGGCCGGTACGCCGATCCTGTTGAACGACCGAGGTGAAGTGGACCTGTATTACACCGCCGTCACCCCAGGCGCGACCATCGTCAAGGTGCGCGGTCGGGTAGTGACCACTGAACATGGTGTCAGCATGGTCGGCTTCGAGAAGGTCAAGCCGCTGTTCGAGGCTGACGGCAAGATGTATCAGACCGAAGCACAAAACGCGTTCTGGGGTTTCCGTGACCCATGGCCTTTCCGCGACCCGAAAGATGGCAAGCTGTACATGCTGTTCGAGGGTAACGTGGCCGGTGAGCGCGGCTCGCACAAAGTAGGCGAGGCAGAAATCGGCGATGTGCCGCCGGGTTATGAAGATGTCGGCAACTCGCGCTACCAGACCGCCTGTGTCGGCATCGCCGTGGCCCGCGACGCGGACGGTGACGACTGGGAAATGTTGCCGCCACTGCTGACCGCCGTCGGGGTAAACGACCAGACCGAGCGCCCGCACTTCGTGTTCCAGGATGGCAAGTACTACCTGTTCACGATCAGCCATACCTTCACCTATGCCGACGGTGTAACCGGGCCGGACGGCGTATACGGTTTTGTCGCGGACTCGCTGTTCGGCCCTTACGTGCCGCTGAACGGTTCCGGCCTGGTGCTGGGTAACCCGTCCTCGCAGCCATTCCAGACCTACTCGCACTATGTAATGCCAAACGGCCTGGTGACCTCCTTCATCGACAGCGTACCGACCGACGAAACCGGCACGCAGATTCGTGTCGGTGGCACCGAGGCGCCAACGGTGGGCATGAAAATAAAAGGGCTGCAGACGTTCGTGGTGGCCGAGTACGACTACGGTTACATCCCGCCGATGCTCGACGTCACCCTCAAGTAACAGCAACACCGGGGTTTCAGGCAGCGGGTTTGCGGTCGATGACAAAACCGTCGTGGATATGATCGAGATATCCCGCCTGATTCATTGCGACGTTGCTCGCAAGCCCCATTGAACAACGCGTCGTAACCCTCTTCGCGACTGGCTGCAAGGATGCAGCCGGTCGCGAATGCATTTCCGCACTGTGCACTTGGAACGATGAGTTCTCTTAAGTAGTGCAGCAGCCTGCTGCACAATTCCCCAACCGCAGCGTCGCGCCTTGCTAAATGACGCTGACGCACCGCATAACCCGCTCCGCCATTCCTACGTTTGAAATGCCTGACGCAAGCTCCTCTGTGGGAGCGAGCTTGCTCGCGATAGCGGTGTATCAGCAACATTCTGGCCCGCTGTTTATCGTAACTCCACGAGACTAGCCAAGACCGACATCGCCTTGCGCCATTGCCTACAACTACGCCAGAATCCGCCGGCTTGTGCGCCCTTGGCCGCGTCGGTAGTTTGGATCCTGTCACTGAGCATCAGTGATCGGGTTTAGTCGCCCGTCTCAACCTAAGGCGTACCAAGTCCCGTCGGACAGGCTGTGCTGTTCCTGTATTGATGGTGGCTGTGCGCAGGGCGCCCCCGGGCGCGCCGGGATTCTTAGGTTCACCGGTCGACTAACCTGCGCACAGCTGCCGCCCTCTCGTTTAGTCGCGAGGTGGTTGCAGCATCACTTAAGGAACCTAAGTCGATGGCAAAAATTACACCGAACCCTCCGATTGCGGATGAGCATGTGTCTCGCGCTCAGTCTGCTCGTAACAATAAGCTTGATGAGGCTGCCAACCGGGCGTTGGATTACTACCTGAAGCCTACGCCGAAGGACGAAACGTCTGACAAACCCAACACCATCTTCCGTATCGCACCTGATGTTGATTCGGAATGTCTGCTTGCCAACCTCAGTGAAAACCTGGCTTCGGCCAATGCCATGATCAGTGATTTGGCGTTTGGTCTTGAGGGATCACGACGGCATTTTGCGTTGGGGATTTTGCAGGTGATTGAGGTGAGTGAGCTGCTGGCGAATAGGGCTTTGGATATTGTTGAGGTGAGGTAGAAGGGCGAGGCATTCGTGCTTTGAGAGGAAAAAAGGTCTTGCTCAGCAAGGCCTTTTTTCGTGAGAGCTCGCGGTAATGGGCGTCAGGTTTGGGAGCGCCGGGTTTCGTCGCTCAGCTTCGGTTGTGAATTTCATTTAATCGCTAATGTAGATCATGACCACGGTAGCGCCCTAGACCGGTAACTATGCGGACTGGTCTATTAAATCGCTATTGTCGATGGCACTTGCCGCAGTGTGCTTTGCAAGAAGCGCAGGTCGGCAGGGAAAAGCTCTTTATCCGCCTAAAACTGATGCAGTTGCTGGCTTGCGATCCTAATGAGTTCAAGACTTACGGCTGATCTTCTCAACGGGTGGTGGCTTGTTTAGATGCGTTGGAGGCGCGTTGTTTATTCTTGCGATTTGGATCTGGGGGCGGCTGACGTTGTCTTGCGCCATTGCCTACAACTACGCCAGAATCCGCCGGCTTGTGCGCCCTTGGCCGCGTCGGTAGTTTGGATCCTGTCACTGCCCATCAGTGATCGGGTTTAGCAGCCCGTCGAGTTGAGTCGCATCAAGCTTCATCAGTCAGGTATCCCCATCCCTGCACTTGATGGTGGCTGTGCGTGGGGCGCCCTTGGGCGCGCCGATTTCTTAACTCGTCGGTCTGCTAACCCGCGTACAGCTGCCACCCACTCGTTTAGCAGCGAGAGGGTCGTGGCCTCACCAAAGAGAGTTAAGGCTATGGTCAAAATTACACCGAACCCTCCGACTGCAGATGAGCATGTGTCTCGCGCTCAGTCGGCTCGTAATAACAAGCTTGATGATGCTGCCAACCGGGCGTTGGATTACTACTTGAAGCCTACGCCGAAGGACGAAACGTCTGACAAACCCAACACCATCTTCCGTATCGCACCGGATGTTGATTCGGAATGTCTGCTTGCCAATCTCAGCGAAAACCTGGCTTCTGCCAATGCCATGATCAGTGATTTGGCGTTTGGTCTTGAGGGATCACGACGGCATGTGGCGTTGGGGATTTTGCAGGTGATTGAGGTGAGTGAACTGTTGGCGAGTCGGGCTTTGGATATTGTTGAGGTGAGGTAGAAGGGCGAGGCATTCGCGCTTTGAGAGGAAAAAAGGTCTTGCTCAGCAAGGCCTTTTTTTATGAGAGCTTGCGGTAATGGGCGTCAGGTATGGGAACGCCGAGGGTTCGTCGCTTGGTTTCGGCGGTGAATTTCATTTAATCGCTAATGTAGATCATGACCACGGCATCGCCCTAAACCGGTAACTATGCGGACTGGTTTATTAAATCGCTATTGTCGGTAGCGCTTGCCGCAGTGTGCTTTGCTAGAAGCGCAGGTCGGCATCGAACAGCTCTTTATCCACCCAAAACTGATGCAGTGTTAGCTCGCGATAACAATGAGTTCAAGCCTTGCGGTTGATGTTCTCAGCCGAAGGTGGTTTGTTTGAATACATTGCAGCGGGGTGTTTATTGGAGGGGCTTGGGATCTAGGGGAGCCTGACGTTGCCTTGCGCCATTGCCTACAACTACGCCAGAATCCGCCGGCTTGTGCGTTTTTGAGCCCGTCGGTAGTTTGAGTCTTGTCACTGAGCATCAGTGATCGGGTTTCGCAGCCCGGACTCTATAAGCGCACAACGTCACCTTCGAAAGCAGATCGCCCATGTCTGTGATTTCGTCAGAGGTGGCTGTGCGTGGGAGACCTTCGGGTCTGCCGGTCTCTAGAGTCCCGGTCTGCGAACCCGCGTACAGCTGCCACCCAATACTTCGTTTCGCAGCGAATGGTGGTAGCTCCAACAGACTCTAGGAGCTTTACCATGGCTAAAATCACACCGAATCCGCCAGCTACAGATGAACATGTGTCGCGCGCTCAGTCTGCTCGTAACAAGAAGCTTGATGATGCTGCTAACCGGGCTTTGGATTACTACCTGAAGCCTACGCCGAAGAAAGAAACGTCTGACAACCCCAACAGCATCTTCCGTATCGCACCTGATGTTGATTCGGAATGCCTGCTTGCCAGTCTCAGTGAAAACCTGGCTGCGGCCAATGCCATGATCAATGATCTAGCGTTTGACCTTGAGGGTTCGCGACGGCGTGTTGCGATGGGGATTTTGCAGGTGATTGAGGTGAGTGAACTGCTGGCGAATCGGGCTTTGGATATTATTGAGGTGAGGTAACAAGGGGCCGCGCTTACCCCAGGTATGAAAAAAGGTCTTGCATGGCAAGGCCTTTTTTGTGCTCAAGTTTCATGGGCGAGCGGCTTGTCAGGTCAGCGTCCATTGATACACGCCTGCCGAAACTGCGTGGAGAAGCTTCATTGGCGACAATCGGCTGTATGCCGCTTAGCTGTATATTGATACAGTATTTCCCCTTCCTTGTATTGAAGTGGGAGGAGGCGCGTACCGGGTAGAGCTTTGGTGCCATATTTAGGCGTGTGAGCAGAAAAAGGCGTGATTTCGAATTTTGAGTAGCTATCTGATAGGAGTATGTCATGTTACATTACATACATAACGTGCAGCTAGGTTCGCGAGAAGGTAGGTATGTCAGTAGGTCAGAGTGGGCGAGTGGTGATCGAGCTAGACCCCGCGATTAAACGAGAGCTGTATTCGCTATTAGCGAAGAATGGTATGACGTTGAAGGATTGGTTTCTTTCTCAAGCGGCAAGTTATATCGAAACGGGAGGGCAATTCTCACTAGAGTTGTCCCACAGTAAAAAACATGAGAAAGATCTGCGTTGAGCAGGGGGGCGTAGAGTGCTTTTCGAGGTCATAGAGAACCAGCAGTTACATTTGAGCGGAATTCCGTTTCCTACTAGCGGAGGATTTGAACGGTTTGAATTGATCAAAAAGCAGTCGATCATTCGGAGAACTGTGAGTCTGCGCTCAGGTGAGGAGAGGGTTTCTGATATATCTTTACCCCCGGGGTTGGTCGTTTCAGAAAACTTAGCTGATTCGTATGACTTGGCGTGGCTTCAGTCGAAGTCAAAACCTGTAGCTATAAATTCAAGTAATAATAAAACTATTCGAGCTGCTGACCTATTTTGCGGTTGCGGAGGACTTTCTGTCGGGTTGAGGGAAGCTGCTAGAGCACTAGAAACCGAAGTGGAGTTTGTATTTGCCTCGGATATCAATGAGGCTGCTCTTTCGGTTTATCAGCAAAATATTTCTCCCTTTTTTTCCTCAAGTCTTCCTATCGAAAACTATATTGATGGGGGTTTGGGCGCTAAAGTGACTAGTGCTGAAAAAGTATTGATAGATAAAATTGGTAGGATTGATTTTGTTTTTGCAGGTCCTCCATGTCAGGGACACTCAGATCTTAATAATCATACGCGCAGAGATGATCCGAAGAATCAGCTTGTTCTTAGGGTCGCAAGATTTGCAGAGTTGTTTCGTCCAAAGTTTTTAGTAATAGAAAATGTTCCTGGCATAAAGCATGATCGTCTAGGGTCGTTGCTAGAAGCAAAAAAAGCGTTAAGTGCATTAGGTTATAGCTTAGATGAAACCTTGATGAGGGCCGAGAAGTTTGGTGTGCCTCAAGCTAGAAAGCGATTTTTCTTAGTTGCTGTTCTTGATGGAGAAAGCGATCTTTCGTCTTTAGATATGAGTCATGAATGTCAATCTAGAGATGTTGCTTGGGCGATAACTGACCTGTTGGGTACTTCCGAGACTGATATTTTTGACACGTCAGCAGTTCACTCCCAAGAAAACAAACGAAGAATTAAGTTTCTTTTTGAGCATGGGCTCTATGACTTGCCCAATTCAGAGCGCCCGTCTTGCCATAGAGATAAAAAGCACTCGTATACATCCGTGTATGGACGAATGCATTGGAATAAACCGTCCCAAACAATAACTACCGGATTTGGTTCGGTAGGGCAGGGGAGATTTGTTCATCCACTTAAAGAAAGAACCTTGACTCCTCATGAGGCAGCAAGGATTCAATTTTTTCCAGATTTTTTTGAATTTGGGGATTTTGGGCGGAGGCAATTGCAATTGCTAATCGGCAATGCAGTACCGTCTAAACTTGCATATGTGCTTGCTCTCCATCAATTAAGGTAATCAAATGAAGGCTGTAAGTTTGTTCTCTGGTATCGGGGGCATCGAGGTTGGCCTGGCAAAGCACGGTTTTGAAACAAGCTTGTTTTGCGAGATAGACCCTTTAGCGAGGAGTGTACTCAGAAAAAATTTTCCTGATGCAGAGGTCCATGACGATATTCTCTCGTTGGAAAATTTGCCGGAGGCGGATATTGTTACCGCGGGGTTCCCATGTCAGGACTTAAGTCAGGCGGGGGGGAAAAGAGGTATTTCTGGAGCAAAGTCAGGGCTCGTTACTACACTTTTCTCTTTAATTGAGAAGCGGTTGCTAAAAGATAGGCCTGAGTGGATATTAATCGAAAATGTACCCTACATGCTTCGATTGAATCGCGGTCAAGCAATGAACTTTGTTACGTCTGAGTTGGCGCGACTCGGTTATAGCTGGGCTTATCGGGTAGTGGATGCCAGGTGCTTTGGACTTCCTCAGCGTCGTGCCCGAGTAGTTCTTTTGGCCTCAAAGAGTGCCAAACCTTGGAATGTTCTTTTTGCCGATAATTATCCTGAGCCTGATATGGATGGGAAACCATCATTTATCGAAGGTGCGGATGCATTTGGTTTTTACTGGACAGAAGGATTGCGGGGTGTAGGTTGGGTTCGGGAGGGGGTGCCTCCTATAAAGTGCGGTAGTACTCTTGGTATTGCTTCTCCCCCCGCAGTATGGTTTCCATCCGATGACTATGTAGGAACCCTAGATATTAAAGACGCGGAAAGATTGCAGGGTTTTCCTGAGGGTTGGACGGATTTTTCTGCGCATGGAACTGAAGGTAGGGCAAGTTTTAGGTGGCGCTTAATAGGTAACGCCGTTTCGACAAAAGTTTCCGAGTGGGTAGGAGGAAATATTATCAAGCATGA
The DNA here is from genome assembly GCF_019956035.1 of Pseudomonas sp. A-RE-22. Taxonomy (NCBI): domain Bacteria; kingdom Pseudomonadati; phylum Pseudomonadota; class Gammaproteobacteria; order Pseudomonadales; family Pseudomonadaceae; genus Pseudomonas; species Pseudomonas sp. A-RE-22. The sequence continues at coordinate 40,779 of NZ_JAHBCZ010000030.1, read as the reverse complement.
AGCCATAGAGGTTAGATCTGCACCACTAGATCGAAAAAAAGCATGGCCAAATGCTGCATTTGGTAATGCTGATGGTGTTTACTCGGCAGATGTAAGTAAGTGGGCGAGTCGGAGCGAAGCGCTCAAATTGTCCTCTTTCTTGAAGTTTGATTTAAAGCCACTGTCTAGGCGGGCCACAGAAGGATTTTTGGAACGTGCAAGAAGATGCACGAATGTGGTCTATTCAGAGGCGTTTTTGATGTCGCTTCAGAAGCACTCTAATTCTTTTTTGTGATTTTAAGGGACTATTATGCTTGCAGAAATTAATCAGAAATTTTCATTGCTTTTAAATGATTTTGTTCGTGGTATCTCAAATACCAGTACCTCTAAGTATACCGCTATACGAGATGTGTTGGCTGAGGGGCTGGGTCTTAAGCCTGAGAGTATTTATATAACAGGCGCTGCCAAACGAATTAGCAACTTGGATACAAGGCTGGCGCAGGGGAATCAGCGAAATCAGCACACTCCACTAGGTGTTGCGTTTATAAATATTCCTTCTGGCGGAAAAAGTAGAGAGGATACGATAAATGCGGCTAGATCTAGTTTTACTACAACGGTAAGGAAGTTTGTCAGCGGTGAAGAGCGAGGAACCCACTTTGATGGTGTCCTTGGATTTATTCAAGTTGATAATGAGAGTGTAGTTGTTCCGTTGGTTTTTTTGTATTCCCAGAGCTGTTCTTTTGTTGATGAAGTAAAAAGCTCTATGCCAGATTTTGACGCGCATAGCCTGTTGATTAATAGAGTGGTCGCGCCTGGAGTGGTAACTAGTGAGGCCTCATTGACAGGCTCCACCCAAGTAAAGCAGGCTTTTTCAGCAGTTCTAGACTCCTCTCTAATAAGTCTGTGCTCAAAAGCGCTGAATGACGCAGGAATGAAAGTCTCGGAAGGGGTTTTGTCTAGGTTTGTTGCTTCATTACTTGTAAAGCGTTTTGTTATAATGGCAGGTCTTTCCGGAAGTGGTAAGACTAAGTTGGCGATAGCGTTCGCTGAGTGGATCAAGGAGTTTGATGAGCAACTAAAGGTTGTATCGGTTGGTGCTGACTGGAATGGGACTGAAAGTGTATTTGGATATAGAGATGCACTAGATCCTAACCGATTCGTTAAGCCTGTTTCCGGAATTCTAGATATTGTCATTAGGGCAGAAGAGGATCCGTCTAGACCCTATTTTTTAATTCTCGATGAGATGAATTTGTCTCACGTTGAACGCTACTTTTCAGACTTTCTCTCTGCTATGGAATCTGATTGCGAAATTAACTTACACACTGCCGAAGATGCAATAGAGGGGGTTCCTCCGTCCATTGAGCTCCCCAAAAATTTGTTCATTGTAGGGACGGTCAATGTTGATGAAACAACTTATATGTTTTCACCAAAGGTTCTTGATCGAGCAAATGTAATTGAGTTTACAGTTGATGAGTCGGATTTAAAAGATTTTCTTGGTGCGCCGTCTAAAATTGATATGCAATCGATCGTCGGATTAGGTAAGCAATACCAGTCGGCGATTGTAGAGTCTGCCAAAAGAACGGATGTAGACTTAAAGGATTTACCTATTGCTATCGCTGATGGCTCAGCCGTCCAGCAACAAATTACAGACATGTTGCTGCAAGGGTTTCGATTGCTAAAGCCAATTGGAGCAGAATTCGGATTTCGTACAGCCATTGAGGTTATTCGGTTTACGTATTTTCACGCTCAATTGGTCGGTAGTGGGTGGGGTGTGAAAGATTCCTTTGATGCCCAGATGGTTCAAAAACTAATGCCGAAGCTTCATGGATCTGAAAGACGCCTGCGACCTGTGCTTGATGCCCTTGAAGAACTTTGTAACACTTCAGGTTTGAAGCTGTCTGGAGAAAAAGTTTCTCGGATGCAGGGGCGGTTGAGAGATGGTTTTACTAGTTTTCTTGAGTGAAAATTCATGGCGAATAGTGCAGATCTTGAGTTTAAAAATATCGCTGGAGATGTTTTGGGGTATATAAGTATTTTTGCCCCTTCAAATGTAGTTGATGGTATTGTAGAAGTTAGCTCCGTCGAGGCGGAACAGTATTTTGAAGAGGCCACTCAAATTTACGAAGCCACTCAATATGAGTATCAATTGTTATCTCATATTTCTGGCTGTACAGTCAGGACAGCGTGCGGTGTTGTCGGCTTAAAAGCTAGTCAAATTCCAACTTTGGTCGGATGTGGAGTAATTGATACGGGGAGTTATGTCGGGCGGCTAGAGTTGGAGTTGATTTCCGCCGCTGGAGATTTACTTTCGTCCGTCGCATTGGAGGTCAGATCTAGAAAGATAGGATACAGAAATGATTTTCGAGAGATGGCTGAATCGATCGCTAATCATTCAATAGAACTTTTGTTTGATATTCGCTCCCCCACTACATTTAAGCAAACACATGTAGATGATTACTCAAGTAGTGGTTGTTATCAAAAAATACTCTTTTTGAAAGGGACTCTGGCCTCAAAGCGCTTTAAAGATGCCGTGTCTTTTGTTATTTCAAGGCCGAATGAGGTTCTGAAGAAAGAAAGGGTTTTTAGGCATATACGGCAGGGCGTGAAACCTACGTCAAAAAGTTTGAGAGAGATAGCTTCGGCAGTTAGAAGAACTGGTGTGGCGGATAATCATCCTATCAGAGGCTACGTTAATTCACTACCTGATGCTTTGACTTATTCTTCTCCAGTCTTGTCGCAAGATACACCAGAAAATCAGTTTGTTAAGTTTGTTTTGGAGAGTTTTCTAAGTTATTTGTCTACGATAGATCGAGAGATTTCAGGCTTGGCTGGTGAGCAATATTCTCGAATTTCTGTTGATGTTAAGATTCTTGTTAAAGAGCTAGAGGCTGTTCTAGATAATCGCTTGTTTGCAAGGGTTTCTAAGATGTCTAGTATTCCGCTTTCTAGTCAGGTATTGCAGCGTCGAGAAGGGTATCGGGAGATATTAAATGTATGGCTTCGATTTGATCTTGCGATGCAACTTTCCTGGTCTTCTGGTATGGATATTTTTCATGCGGGACAGAAAAATGTCGCTCTATTGTACGAGTATTGGGTGTTTTTTGAATTGGTATCCCTTCTTAAAAAATTCTGCTCCTTTGGGGATGAGATTTTATTAAATGTCTTTGAGATGAGTAAAGATAAACTTTCTCTCAGGTTAAAGCAGGGGAGGAATATATCATTTAAAGGCTCCGCTGTGTTTGGGGCGGCATCTTTGTCTGTGCGGTTTGATTACAATCGTAGCTTTCCATATACAGACTTGCCTAGCGCTTCAGGCTCTTGGAGTAGAGCTATGAGGCCGGATTATTCACTGAGTTTTTGGCCTGCAAACGAAAGCGAAAGTGAGTCGGAAGCTAATGGTGCAATGGTTCGACTTCATTTTGATGCAAAGTATCGCGTCGATGCATATGAAAAAATCTTTAGTCGCGATGCTTTTATATCCGAAAATGCAGATGATAGCGGATATGAAGGAGAGGTTAAAGATGATTCAAGTAGAAAAACATATAAGCGTGATGATCTTCTAAAAATGCACGCATACAGAGATGCTATAAAGAGAAGTTTTGGTGCGTATGTTTTGTATCCGGGTTCGTTTAACTTTAATCTACAGGGCTATCATGAAGTTTTGCCCGGAGTAGGGGCGTTTGTGATGCGCCCAGGAATGGACTCGAAATATATCTTTCAGTTTTTTAATGATTTACTCGGTCATTTGACAAGCTCCACCTCTAGGCTCAATGTGGCCGTTTATACTGCGAAAATATATCATTGATCTTGCTTTGTATCTGTTTGCAGTAGCGTACACATTGCAAGGTGTATGAATGTCTTGGTTTTTGGTTATATCTCCTGCTGCTTCCATTTCAAGCTTGTAGTAGTTAACGGCGCTTGAATACCAAGTGCTCTCCCTTGATAGGAGATTTTACAACTTAGTTTTTACGCGGAGCCCCTTGCATCACCAGCTTGATCAATGGCCCCAGCGATGTGCCCAGACGAACCAATCGAGTCAGGCTGTTTACGCCGCCACTCTTGGCGCTCTTGCCGGACAGAAAGCCCAGCAAGGCGACGGCGGCCACGCCCCAGAGTGGCGCATGTTTGATGCCGAAACCATCCTGCAGTTTTTGCGTCATTCCGCGCACGCGATGCAATGGTTGCAACAGTTGTGCGGATTCCTGGCGGATTTCCTGGCGATGCATTTCCATACGCAGGCGGATCAGCGCCTTGCGCATTTCCGTGCGCGAGATGTTGTGAGGCAGTTCAGGCAGGCTCATGGCAGCAGGCGCTCCCGATTGTTGGCCAATTCTTCCAGGGTGCCATGGAAGGGCGAGGACTCATCGAAAATCGCCGTTCTCAAACGCATCCCGCAGAAGACGCATGCTAGGGTGTAGAACACGCAGAGCGCGATGATGGCGGGCAGGCGATAAGTGTCCCAAAACAGGATCAGCACTAGTGTTGACAACCCCACCAGCAACAGTAAGGCAAACACCAGCGCCAGGCCCGCAAACAGCAACAGGCTTACGGTGCGCGCTTTTTGTTCCTGCAACTCGATGCCGAACAGTTCGACATGACTGTGCAGCAGTCCAAGAAAAGCGGCGCCCAGGCGTCGCGATGAGGAGCGTTGGCCCGTTGCAGACGAGCTGGATTCGCCGATAGACATATCAGCGCCGAGAAGCCAGGAGGCCAATCAGGAAGCCTACGCCAGCTGCGATTCCGACCGATTGCCATGGGTTGGCCTGGACATAGTCTTCAGTGGCGGTAACGGCTGCCTTGCCGTGTTCACGCAGGGAGTCTTCGGTCAGTTTCAAGGTTTCCCGTGCGCGCAGCAGACTGTCGTGGATCTGCTCGCGCAATTCATCAGCCTGATCACCTGCCAACGTTGCGCTGTGTTCCAACAACCGCTCGGTGTCGCTGACGAGTGTCTGAAAATCCGTCATCAAAAGTTCCTTAGCCTCATCTAATTTTTTGCCGGCCATGTCTTTTTCCGTCGTGGAGGGTGTGAGTTTTTTGAGTATTAACCCTGAATGAAGGTTCACCGAATTTTGCTCAATTCACGTACTAATTTATCCAATCGCCCCACTTATGGCGCCTGGTCAGTGAGTTCAGCTAACGTCCAGCTTTTTGACTCGGTACAGACGCATTCATGAACACATTGTGGTGATCGCCTGGTGATGGCTTCCTTTGCAGGAAAGCCCGATCTGAGCCTGCAGATATGGCAGAAAATTTCGTGAGTCTGCTGCGCTGGAATAATCAGCAGTGGGTTCGGTTGCAAGATGTCCCGCACCTACTGCCGGATCATGATAGCCACGACTTACGCCTGGTAGGCTTAGCGACCCAACGAAGTCCGTCACCGTCCTCATAGGACTCGGGTTCGGTTAGGTTTTCGATTTGTTTCGGATTCAGCTTATTTCTTTGTCGTCCCTATTGTCCCACCCACCAAATCGTCCTATGAGGTCAAAATAGCGTTGAACGCCATCAGACAGAAAAATGCATGAAGCCCTCGTAATAGCTGGGCTATCAGATATATTTTCTCAAATGGGATAGGTTTATTTCGGACAATTAAAAAGCCGGCTTATGGCCGGCTTCTCGTTGACTGATTCAGCTCGTTTTTGACAAACCTTACCAGCCTTCAAAACGTACATCCGGCTCTTGCGGCCGGCTGTGGGACTTGGTCAGAAAGTGATCTGCCTTGTCGGTGCGAGGCGTGGGCTCGCAAATGTGGGGCGGAGGATACGCGGGTTTTGTTCGGAAGCCCAGTGGTAAGTGGTGTGGAATCATTGGGTTAGGGTTATTCAGGGGGAAAGCAGGGGGCTGCTGCGCAGCCCAGCGGGAGCAAGCTCCCTCGCCACAAAAGCTCTCTGCCACAAAAGCTCTCTGCCACAAAAGCTCCTGCCACAAGAGCTCTCTGCAACAGAAGCTGCATGACACAAAAGCTCCTCAGCGCAAGGAGCTTTGCTTGTCTGTCCGTTCGGGTGGGTTAGTCGGACACCGGCGGTCGCTGTTTGTTGAGGGTTGACCACCAGAACACCCAGCCGATCACGTGGATGTGTTGCGCGTCGATTTGTTCGGCGCTGAAGACCTCGTCGGGATACGCAGCGCTGTTGTGGCTGCGCAGGCGCAGTCGGTTGCCGGGGATTCGGTGGAGGTATTTGATGCGCAGCATGCCGTCGTGCTCAAGCGCATAGATCTGGCCGTCGACGATTTGGGTCAGGCCGCGGTCGATGGCGAGGGTGGAGCCGTCGGCGATGCGTTCGGCCATGCTGTCGCCGACCATGGTGATGCAGATGGCGTCGCTGGGGTTTATTTCCAGGGATTCGAGGTGGCTGCGGGGCAGGCGGATGGATTGGTCGGGGATTTCGGTGATGTGGGTTTTGGTTTCGCCGGGGGCGATGGGGACTTCCTTGTAGAAGGGCAGTTCAATGTCCATGGGTTCCGCCACGCTGTAGACGCCATCGTTTTCGGCCGCCTCATAGGTGGTGCCGGGGCCGAGGCCCAATGGGGTCTGTGGGCCTTCGCCGTGGGCGAGCCACTCCGGGCTGACGGTCAGCAGGCTGGCGATGCTGTGGATGCGCCCGGGTGGGATGCCACGGTTGAACCAGTTGTTCACGTGTTGGGATTTCACGCCGTATAACTTCGCGAAGTCGGCGGAACGGATGTTCGCTTCTCTTAGAAGGGCTCTGAAGCGGTCGCCACTGGAAAGTATTTTCATAAACGGAAAGTTTAGGGGCGACTGTGTTTTCGGCAATAAACAAGTCGTTCAAATATATAAGACGATCTTTCCGTTTGCAGGATTTGAAAGGCGCGGGCTAAACGTGGTTACACAGTGTTAATACAGTTTCGTATTGGGAACCATTAAGACATAAAAAACCCCGGGGCAAACCGGGGTTCTTTATCAAGTTTGTTTCAGCCTTTGTAGGCGGCAACCGACTTGGTGATCGCTTCGCGGGCGGCATCAGCACCGGCCCAGCCTTCGATCTTGACCCACTTGCCTTTTTCGAGATCTTTGTAGTTCGCGAAGAAGTGCTCGATCTGCTGGATCAGCAGCGGTGGCAGGTCGGTGTATTCCTTCACGTCGACGTACAGTTGCGACAGTTTGTCGTGTGGCACTGCGATGACTTTGGCATCGCCGCCGCCGTCGTCGGTCATGTTCAGGATGCCAACTGGACGGGCGCGGATGACCGAGCCTGGGGCCACTGGGTAAGGGGTCACGACCAGCACGTCGAGGGGGTCGCCGTCGTCGGCCAGGGTGTTGGGGATGTAACCGTAGTTGGCCGGGTAGAACATGGGGGTGGCCATGAAACGGTCAACGAACAGGCAGTCGCTGTCTTTGTCGATTTCGTATTTGATCGGGGCGTGGTTGGCCGGGATTTCGATCGCGACGTAGATGTCGTTCGGCAGGTCTTTGCCAGCCGGAATCTTGCTGTAGCTCATTGGGCGGTGCCCCCGTTAGTTGACCAAATGACTGGTCGGATTGACCAAAAAGTGGCGGCGATTATAGGCATATTCAGCCGCTGTTGCCACGTTACCAGGGTCGTAGAGACCTTAGTATGACGCCTGATAGACCGGATCTTCGGCCTGAAGTTGCCGCAGCCGGGCCAACGGATCCTGGCGGTAGAATGCCTTGAGCTGTTCGTAGACCTTTGGATAGGCCTGGTGCAGCAGGTCTGGGGCGCTGAAGAAGTATTCGCTGGTGACGGCAAAGAACTCCGCCGGGTTTTCCGCGGCGTAGGGGTCGATGACGGTTTCGGCGTCGGGGTTGTGGTCGAGTTGGCGGTCGAGGTCGTCGAAGGCTTGTTGCATGGCGTCGGCCCAGTCGCTGACGCGCATGTCGGCGTGCAGCGGTGGCAGGCCGTTGGCGTCGCCGTTGAGCATGTCGAGTTTGTGCGCCAGTTCGTGGATCACCAGGTTGTAGCCGTCCCAGCCGCCGCTGGCCATCACGCCGTCCCAGGCGAGGATGATCGGGCCTTGGGGCCAGGCTTCGCCGCTGTGTTCGCCGTCCCACTCGTGCTCGATGCCGCTGGCGTCGCGGTAGCGCTGGGGGCTGAGGAAGTCGTCGGGGTAGAGGACGATTTCGTGGAAGCCTTGGTACCAGTTCAGTTCGCCCAGGTGCATCAGCGGCAATTGGGCCTGGGCGGCGAGCAGCAGGCGTTGTTCCTGGTGCAGTTCGACGCCGGGCAGGGCGGTGAGGTGTTTGTCGTGCAGGAACAGTACGCAGGCTTCCCGCAACCATTGGTCCTCGGCGGCGCTAATGCCGTCGAGGAAGCTCAATTGTTGCCGCACTCGCTGCCAGGTGTCCTCGGCCACGGGGTGTTTGGCGAGGGTGCGTCGGCGGCGCCAGTTGCTCAGGGACCACATGGCGATCAGCGTGGTTGGGCTTTCGAGGCGCGCTGGCTCAGTTTGCTGCGCACCAGGCTGATGATCATCGGCAGCAGCGACACCAGGATGATGCCGACGACCAGCAGCGACAGGTTCTGCTTGATGAATGGCACGTTGCCGAAGAAGTAGCCGAGGGTCACCAGGCCGCCGACCCAGAGGACGGTGCCGAGGACGCTGAAGCCGAAGAAGCGCAGGTAATTCATCTTGCCCACGCCGGCGACGAAGGGCGCGAAGGTGCGGATGATCGGCAGGAAGCGCGCCAGGGTCACGGTTTTGCCGCCGTGTTTGTCGTAGAAGTCGTGGGTTTGCTGCAGGTAGTCGCGGCGGAAGATTTTCGAGTTGGGGTTGCTAAACAGTTTTTCGCCGGCGGTGCGGCCGATGAGGTAGTTGGTGCTGTCGCCGAGGATGGCCGCGAGCATCAGCAGGCCGCCCAGCAGGACTGGGTCCATGGCGCCACCAGCGGCGACGGCGCCGGCGATGAACAGCAGCGAGTCACCCGGCAGGAAGGGCGTGACCACCAGGCCGGTTTCACAGAAGATCACCAGGAACAGGATGGCGTAGACCCACGTCCCGTAGTTGGTCACCAGCATGTCGAGATAGACGTCGAGATGCAGAATGAGGTCGAGGGGATTGAAATCCATGCATAGCACCTGTGGTGGCGGCCCGACTCGGCAGGCTTGTGGGTCTGGCTTTGAGTATGGCTACAGAGTGTGTAGCTTTTTCTTACAAGCCGGGAAGAGCGGCATTATACGGCGAGGATTGTGAAGCGCGTGTTGAGTTTGTAGCGGGGGATTTCGGTGGTTCTGTGGGCAGGGGAGCACTTTGAGGGGGCGGGCTTGCTTGCGAAGATGGCGGCACATTCGATATTGATGCAGCTGGACTACCGCTATCGCGAGCAAGCTCGCTCCCACAGGGGATTGCGGTGAGTATTAGTTTTTTGTGCATGCCTCAAAACCAGTGTGGGAGCGGGCTTGCTCGCGATGGCGGTGGAACAGTCAGTATTGATGTTGCCTGACGGACCGCTATCGCGAGCAAGCTTTGCTCCCACAGGTCCTGCTCAAACAGATCTGATGGGTGTACGACCGGGAGAGTCAGGTCGGCCGTTAGGCCGCCTCGCGGTGGACGTTGATCTTGGGGCCCCGTTAACCACGCTGGCCGAACGCAGGCATTGTGGAGTGGGTATCCCGGCATGGATGCCGGGATAGCCGCGCTGGGCCATGGAGGGCCCTTCGCGGCGGGCCCACGGAGCAATGCCGGAGTGAGGGCATGCCGAGCCTAAGCGAGGCACCAAGTGGTGGGGCATGAGCGCTTTGGTTACTTTCGCGCTTTTCGAAAGTGACCCGCCGTCAGGGCGGAACCCTAAGCCGCCATCACCGCAGCAATGGATATGTCCCCAACCATCACATCCAACATTGCTCCGAACGGCTCAGATCCCCTCGCTGATCGGCAACACGTAGTTCTTGAACTCGGTGTCTTCCTTGAACCCAATCGACTCGTAGGTCTTCTGCGCCACGTCGTTATTGCTGCTGGTGGAGACGCGCATGCGGACGGCGTTGGTTTCCTTGGCCATTTTTTTCGCGGTGCGGATCAGGTTGTCGGCCACCAGTTGGCGGCGGGCGTCTTCGGCGACGTAGATGTCGTTGAGGATCCACACGCGCTTGAGCGACAGCGACGAGAAGCTTGGGTAGAGCTGGCAAAAACCCAGCAATTTGCTGTCGTCGTCATCGGGCAAGGCCAGGTAGATCACCGATTCCTTGCGGCGCAGGCGTTTTTCGAGAAAGGCTCGGGACGAATCCGGGTAGGGCAGGGAGCCGTAGAATTCCCGGTATTTGACGAACAATGGGGTCAGCAGGTCCAGGTGTTCCAGGGTCGCTTGGATAATCCGCATGGTAGGTCTCGTCTGCAAAGGTCGACAGATATTCAGACAACAACATCGCGCTGCCGTGCTTTTGATGCTGCCTGAAAGCGGATCAAAAACGCAATCGGATAAACGGATCAGTTTCGGGGCGGCGCCAGTAGGAAGTTACCTTTCATATCGGCAGCGTTTTCCGAATCCAGAGTGTGAACCTGGGCTTCGTCCTTCAGATTGACCCCCGAAAGCTGCCGGCGACAGGCTTCGCGCATCAGGTAGATCAGGCGGTGCGCGGCCATGCCGTAGCTCAGGCCTTCGAGGCGGACATTGGAGATGCAGTTGCGATAGGCATCGGTCAGGCCGACCTTGGGGGCGTAGGTGAAATACAGCCCCAGGCTGTCGGGGGAGCTGAGGCCGGGGCGTTCGCCGATCAGGATCACCGACATTTTCGCGCCGAGCCGCTGTGCCACTTCATCGGCCACGGCAACGCGGCCTTGCTCCACTAAAACTATTGGCGACACAGACCAACCGTCAGCAGCGATCTGCTCTTCCAGCCGCGCCAGGAACGGCAAGGTATGGCGATGCACCGCCAGCGCCGACAGGCCGTCAGCCACGACGATGGCCAGATCCACTCTGCCAGGGTGGGCCGCCGCGTAATCCTGCAGGATCTGCGCGGAGGCGTCGTCGAGCCGTCGGCCCAGGTCCGGACGCTGTAGATAACTGTGTCGGTCGGCCGCCGCGCTGTGGAGCAGCAGGCTTTCACGGCCGCGCTCGCTCAGTTGGGCGCGAATGCCCTGGTGATCGAACGCCAGGTGCACGGCATCGCGGGCCTGGGCGTGGGCGTATTGGAAGTCCAGTTGCGCCTGGGTCGGCAGGCTGGTGCCGGTGCGGCCCAGGGCGATGCGCGCCGGGGTCAGGTTGCGCAGGTTCAGCCAAGGGTTTTGTGGGTCGACAGGTTTTTTGTCCATGGGCAGTTCTCTCATCCCAAATGCGCGAGGGCGTGACGGAACGCCGGTGGCAGGTTGTCGCCGAACCGCACCCGGCCATCGGCCTGGGTGAAGATGCCCATGTTCGCCAGCCACGTTTCGAATTCCGGCGCTGGTTTCAGGCCCAGGGTCTGGCGGGCGTAGAGGGCGTCGTGGAACGAGGTGGTCTGGTAGTTGAGCATGATGTCGTCGGAGCCGGGGATGCCCATGATGAAGTTGATCCCGGCCACGCCCAGCAGGGTCAGCAGGGTGTCCATGTCGTCCTGGTCGGCTTCGGCGTGGTTGGTGTAGCAGATGTCGCAGCCCATCGGCACGCCCAAAAGCTTGCCGCAGAAGTGGTCTTCGAGGCCGGCGCGGATGATCTGTTTGCCGTTGTACAGGTACTCCGGGCCGATGAACCCTACAACTGTGTTCACCAGGAACGGGTTGAAATGCCGTGCCACGGCGTAGGCCCGGGTCTCGCAGGTCTGTTGATCGACGCCGTGGTGGGCGTTGGCTGACAGGGCGCTGCCCTGGCCGGTTTCGAAATACATCAGGTTGTTGCCCAAGGTACCGCGATTCAGGCTGAGCCCGGCGTCGTAGCCTTCTTTCAAGACGCTCAGGCTGATGCCGAAACTGGCGTTGGCCGCTTCGGTGCCGGCGATGGACTGGAACACCAGGTCCAGGGGCACGCCGCGGTTCGCCGCTTCGATGGAGGTGGTGACGTGGGTCAGCACGCAGCCTTGGGTGGGGATGTCGTAGCGCTGGATGATGGCGTCGAGCATTTCCAGCATCGCGCAGATCGAGGCGGTGCTGTCGGTGGCCGGGTTGATGCCGATCATGGCGTCGCCGTTGCCGTAGAGCAGGCCGTCGAGGATGCTCGCGGCGATGCCGGCGGGTTCGTCGGTGGGGTGGTTGGGTTGCAGGCGGGTGGACAGGCGCCCGCGCAGGCCGAGGGTGCCGCGGAACTTGGTCACCACGCGGATCTTTTGCGCCACCAGCACCAGGTCTTGCACGCGCATGATCTTCGACACGGCGGCGACCATTTCCGGCGTCAGGCCCGGGGCCAGCGCCCGCAGGCTCTGTTCATCGGCGGCGTCGCTGAGCAGCCAATCGCGAAAACCGCCGACGGTGAGGTGGCTGACGGTGGCGAAAGCTTGTTTATCGTGAGTGTCGACGATCAGCCGGGTGACTTCGTCGACCTCGTAAGGAATCAGCATTTCTTGCAGGAAATGGCTGAGGGGCAGGTCGGCCAGGGCCATTTGCGCAGCCACGCGCTCACCATCGTTGAGCGCGGCGACCTCGGCCAAAAAATCCCCGGAACGCGCCGGGCTGGCCTTGGCCATCAGGTCTTTGAGGCTGTCGAAGCGATAGGTCTGGGCGCCGACGGAATGGGCGAATGCGGCCATGGGGCGGTGTCCTCCTGGTTCTCTAAATACTCAAATACACCACAGATCCAACCCTGTGGAAGAACCCAGTGAGAGAGCCCAGTGGGAGAGCCTTGTGGAAGAACCTTGTGGGAGCAAAGCTTGCTCGCGATAGCGGAGTGTCAGAAAAGTATTCTCCACTGATACACCGCTATCGCGAGCAAGCTTTGCTCCCACAGAGTCCTTCTCACAGAGTCCTTCCCACAGAGCCCCTCCCACAGAGCCTTCCCAAGAGTTTTCCCACACAGGAAGGGAACTGTGTGCACTTTTAAATAGCAGGCACCAGGCCCTCGGCCCGGTGCCGGTGCAACTTCAGATACCTGTGAGCATAGCGTCCGCCGGTGCATCGGAGCGTTGCTTGGCGGTCAGTTGGAAATACAGGTAGCCGACCACCATGAACGCCAGGAACACCAGCCCGATCACGGTGTTGAACCACGCCATCGCCACCAGGCACACCACCGCCAGGAACAGCGCGATGCCCGGCACGATCGGGTAGCCCGGGGCGCGGAAGGTGCGTTCCAGGTTAGGTTCGGTCTTACGCAGCCTGAACAGGCTGAGCATGCTGATGATGTACATGACGATGGCGCCGAACACCGACATGGTGATCATCGCCGCCGTCAGCGTCATGCCTTGCAGGTTGACCAGGCCATCGCTGTAGATCGCCGCGATGCCGATGACGCCGCCGGCCAGGATCGCCCGGTGCGGGGTCTGGAAGCGCGACAGCTTCGCCAGGCCACGGGGCAGGTAGCCGGCGCGGGCCAGGGCGAAGAACTGCCGCGAGTAGCCGAGGATGATCCCGTGGAAACTCGCCACCAGGCCGAACAGGCCGATCCACACCAGCATGTGCATCCACGTTGAATTGTTGCCGACCACGGCCTTCATGGCCTGGGGCAGCGGGTCGTTGATGTTCGACAGGGTGCGCCAGTCGCCCACGCCGCCGGCCATGATCATCACGCCGATGGCCAGGAACACCAGGGTCAGGATGCCGCTGACATAGGCGCGGGGAATCGTGCGTTTCGGGTCCTTGGCTTCTTCGGCGGCCATGGCCGCGCCTTCGATGGCGAGGAAGAACCAGATCGCGAAGGGGATCGCCGCGAAAATGCCCGGGATCGAGGCGAGGCTGAACTCATTGGAGCCGGCCCAGCCGTTGAGCACGAAGTTACTGAAGCTGAAGCCCGGCGCGACCACGCCCATGAACACCAGCAACTCGGCGACCGCCAGCACGGTGACCACCAGCTCGAACGCCGCGGCAATGCTGACGCCGAGGATATTCAGGGTCATGAACACGATGTACGCGCCGACCGCCGCCAGCTTGGGGTCCAGCTCGGGGAATTGCACGTTGAGGTAGGCGCCAATCGCCATGGCGATGGCCGGGGGCGCAAAGACGAATTCGATCAGGGTGGCGATCCCGGCGATCAACCCGCCTTTCTCGCCGAAGGCCCGTCGGCTGTAGGCGAAAGGCCCGCCGGCGTGAGGAATCGCGGTAGTCAGTTCGGTGAAACTGAAGATGAAACAGGTGTACATCAATGCCACCATGAGGGCGGTGACGAGAAACCCGAGGGTCCCTGCGGTGCCCCAGCCGTAGCTCCAGCCGAAGTATTCACCGGAAATCACCAGGCCGACGGCGATGCCCCATAAATGCAGGGTGCCGAGTGTGGGTTTGAGTTGAGTGGTAGAAGTCATAAGTCCTCTCTGTCTTTTTTATTGTTTGATCTGTTGGACTTTCGGGATTGCTGTGGAGCGGGCACGCAAGGCTCATGCCAGAGCGGTGGGACGGCGTTGTTGTTTGATTTTGATTGTTCCCACGCTCTGCGTGGGAACACAGCCAGGGACGCTCCGCGTCCCAAAGAGCCGAACGCGGAGCGTCCGTAGAGGCATTCCCACGCAGAGCGTGGGAACGATCAGCCGGGCGCAATTTCCCGCAGGTTAGAAGAACCCCAACGGATTAATGTCGTAGCTCACCAGCAAATTCTTGGTCTGCTGGTAATGGTCGAGCATCATCTTGTGCGTCTCACGCCCGACGCCGGACTTCTTGTAGCCACCGAACGCGGCATGCGCCGGGTACAGGTGGTAGCAGTTGGTCCACACGCGACCGGCCTTGATCGCCCGGCCCATGCGGTAGGCGCGGTTGATGTCGCGGGTCCAGAGGCCGGCACCGAGGCCGAACTCGGTGTCGTTGGCGATCGCCAGGGCTTCGGCTTCGTCCTTGAAGGTGGTGATGCTCACCACTGGGCCAAAGATTTCTTCCTGGAACACGCGCATCTTGTTGGTGCCCTTGAGCAGGGTCGGCTGGATGTAATACCCGGTCGCCAGGTTGCCCTCGAGTTTTTCCACCTTGCCACCGGTCAGCAGCTCGGCGCCTTCGCCCTTGGCGATTTCCAGGTACGAAAGAATCTTGTCGAATTGCTGCTCGGACGCCTGGGCGCCGACCATGGTCTCGGTGTCCAGCGGGTCGCCGCGTTTGATCTGCAGGACTTTCTTCATCACCACTTGCATGAATTCGTCGTAGATCGACTCCTGCACCAGCGCGCGGGATGGGCAGGTGCAGACTTCGCCCTGGTTGAAGAACGCCAGTACCAGGCCTTCGGCGGCTTTCTCGATGAAGCTCGGCTCGGCTTGCATGATGTCTTCGAAGAAGATGTTCGGCGACTTGCCGCCCAGTTCCACGGTAGACGGGATGATGTTCTCGGCGGCGCATTTCATGATGTGCGAGCCCACCGGGGTGGAACCGGTGAAGGCAATCTTGGCGATGCGCTTGCTGGTGGCGAGGGCTTCGCCGGCTTCTTTGCCGAAACCTTGCACCACGTTCAGCACGCCGGGCGGCAGCAGGTCGCCGATCAGCTCCATGAGCACGCAGATGCCCAGTGGGGTTTGCTCGGCCGGCTTGAGCACCACGCAGTTACCGGCGGCCAGGGCCGGGGCGAGTTTCCAGGCGGCCATCAGCAGCGGGAAGTTCCACGGGATGATCTGCCCGACCACGCCCAGCGGTTCATGGATGTGGTAGGCCACGGTGTTGCCGTCGATCTCGGCGGCGCTGCCTTCCTGGGCCCGCAGGCAACCGGCGAAGTAGCGGAAGTGGTCGGCGGCCAGGGGGATGTCGGCGTTGAGGGTTTCACGCACGGCCTTGCCGTTGTCCCAGGATTCGGTGATCGCCAGCACTTCGAGGTTGGCTTCGATGCGGTCGGCGATTTTCAGCAGGATCAGCGAACGGGCCTGGACCGACGTGGCACCCCAGGCATCAGCGGCAGCGTGGGCGGCATCCAGGGCCTTTTCGATGTCTTCGGCTGTGGAGCGCGGGAATTCGGCAATGACCTCGCCATTGACCGGGGAAGTATTGGTGAAGTACTGACCTTTGACAGGCGCGACGAACTCGCCGCCGATGTAGTTACCGTATTTGCTCTTGAACGAAACGATAGCGCCTTCAGTACCGGGGTGAGCGTAACGCATGATGAGTTCTCCTTGGCTTTTGTGCTTATACGGGAGGGCCGCGCAAAATTGAGCGCCGGTAATTAAGCCTAGAGCAAAGGTTGGGCCATTGCCTTGCAGGGCCCGTAAATCAAGACTTTAGGAGGAGTTGGTCGGACAAACGGATGGGTTGTGTGACGCTTGCGATACAGCGGGTGTGACAGTTTGTGCCAGATGCGAGACAGTCTGTGACTGACAGGTCGCGCCAGCATTGCAAAGGCGGTTGGGCTGGAGGATGCTGAACATTCAGCACAGCTCCTGCGGGAACAAAGGTCTGTGGGGGCAAGGTCTGTGGGAGCAAGGCTTGCCCGCGATAGCCACGACGCGGTTCAACTGACCTGCGCGTCATCGTTCATCGCGGGCAAGCCTTGCTCCCACAGGGGCCAGGTTCGACAGTTGCTCCAGCAGGCCGCAACCTTCGGGGAGAACAATAAGAAATGCACAGCAACCATTTGAGTCGCCATGCCCAGCAAGTCCTGACGGTCACCCAGGGCAAGGCCCATTTGCAGGGCCCTGGCAGCGATCCGTCGATTGCCCGTTCCTGGTTGCGCTGCCTCGAGGACTATCACCTCGACCCGGCCCAGAACCTGGCGCCGACGGTGCTCGAACATGGCCGGGTGCTGGAAAGCCGCGAGCGCTTGCAACAGGTGCTGCACATCGCCGGCAGTGAAATGACCAGCCTGCACCAGCAACTCTCCGGCGCCGGCCACGCGGTGTTGCTGACCGACGCCCGGGGCGTGATCCTCAACTGCGTCACCGCCCCCAGCGAACGGAAGATTTTCGAACGGGCCGGCCTCTGGCTCGGCGCCGACTGGAGCGAAGCCTGCGAAGGCACCAACGGCATCGGCACCTGCCTGGTGGAGCGCCAGGCCCTGACCATCCACCAGGAAGAACATTTTCGCGGCCGCCACACCGGCCTGACCTGCTCGGCCAGCCCGGTCTTCGACCCCCAGGGCGAGCTGCTGGCGGTGCTCGACGTGTCTTCGGCCCGGCCGGACGTGTCGCGCCAGAGCCAGTTCCACACCATGGCCCTGGTCAATCTCTCGGCGAAGATGATCGAGAGCTGCTACTTCCTGCGTTGCTTCGACAATCAATGGCTGCTGCGCTTCCATCTGCAGGCTGAGTCCGTGGGGCTGTTCAGCGAAGGCCTGATGGCGTTCGACGGCGAAGGGCGGATCAGCGCCGTCAACCAGAGTGCGCTGAACCTCTTGGGGCATATTCGCGGCAGCTTGCTGGGGCAGCGGGTGGGGGACTTTTTCGACTGTTCGTTGGACGAATTGCTCGGCCGCGCGAGTGTAAATGCCAGTGCGAGTTGGCCGCTGCGCACCCGTGACGGCCGGCATTTGTTCGCCGTGCTGCGTGGGCAGCCGCGCAGCGTGCCGGTGCCGGTTGCGCCAGCGCTCAAGATTATCGAGCCCGCGCGGCTGCCGGGCATCTGCCTGGGGGATGCGGCGTTGCAGGAACATTTTCGCAAGGCGCTGCGGGTGTTCGAGCGCGATGTGCCGCTGCTGATTCAGGGCGAAACCGGCTCCGGCAAGGAGGCGTTTGCCAAGGCCGTGCATCACGCCAGCCAGCGCGCCGGCAAGCATTTCGTCGCCCTCAACTGCGCGGCCATCCCGGAAAGCCTGATCGAGAGCGAGCTGTTCGGTTATCGCGGCGGCAGCTTCACCGGCGCGCGCAAGGAAGGCATGCGTGGCAAGCTGCAACAAGCTGACGGCGGCACGCTGTTCCTCGATGAAATCGGCGACATGCCCCTGGCCTTGCAGACCCGCTTGCTGCGGGTGCTGGAGGATCGCCAAGTGGTGCCCATCGGCGGCGAGCCCGAGGCGGTGAACGTGCGCATCATCAGCGCCACTCACCGGCAGTTGCTGGATCGGGTGCAGGACGGCAGTTTTCGTGAGGATTTGTACTACCGGCTCAACGGCCTGGAAATCCCGTTGCCGGCGTTGCGCGAGCGCAGCGACAAGTCGCAGTTGCTGGATTTTCTGTTGGCGGAAGAGAGCGGGGCCGAGACGGTGTCCATCGACGAACCGGCGCGCCAGGCGTTGCTGGGGTTCGACTGGCCGGGCAACGTGCGGCAATTGCGCAACGTGCTGCGGACCCTTGCCGCGCTGTGCGACGGCGGGCGGATCGGGCTGGAGGACTTGCCGGCGATGATCCGCCAGCGTCCGTCGATTGTGCTGGTTGAAACGGTGGCGGAGCGGCCGCTGGAGGATGCCGAACGGTTGGCATTGCTCGATGCGCTGGAGCGCCAGCGCTGGCACATGACCCACACGGCGGAACAACTGGGGATCAGCCGCAATACCCTCTACCGCAAGCTGCGCAAGCACGCGATTGCCCGATAACCGCGTGACGATCGTTCCCACGCTCCGCGTGGGAATGCCTCTGCGGACGCTCCGCGTTCGGCTTCCAGGGACGCAGAGCGTCCCGGGCTGCATTCCCACGCGGAGCGTGGGAACGATCAGATTCGAAACACAAGGTGCGATTTCCCCCTCCCTAGGCTAACCTGCGGCCATGTTTTACGAGGTCGACTATGCACATCCATATTCTCGGTATTTGCGGCACTTTCATGGGTTCGATGGCGGTCCTGGCCAAGGAGCTGGGCCATCACGTGACCGGCTCCGACGCCAACGTCTACCCGCCGATGAGCACTCAGCTGGAGGCCCAGGGCATCGAGCTGACCCAAGGCTACGACCCGGCGCAACTGGACCCGGCGCCGGACCTGGTGGTCATCGGCAACGCCATGTCCCGTGGCAACCCGGCGGTGGAGTACGTGCTCAACAAAGGCCTGCCGTACGTGTCCGGGCCGCAGTGGCTGGCCGATCACGTGCTGCAGGGCCGTTGGGTCCTGGCCGTGGCCGGCACCCACGGCAAGACCACCACCAGCAGCATGCTCGCCTGGGTGCTGGAGCACGCGGGCATGAGCCCGGGCTTTTTGATCGGTGGCGTGCCGCAGAATTTCTCGGTGTCGGCGCGCCTGGGTGGCACGCCGTTCTTCGTGATCGAGGCTGACGAATACGACAGCGCGTTTTTCGACAAGCGCTCGAAATTCGTCCACTACCGTCCCCGTACCGCGATCCTCAACAACCTTGAGTTCGATCATGCGGACATCTTCCCCGATCTGCCGGCCATCGAGCGGCAGTTCCACCATTTGGTGCGCACCATCCCGAGTGAAGGCCTGGTGATTCACCCGACCACCGAACCGGCCTTGCAGCGCGTGATCGAGATGGGCTGCTGGACTCCGGTGCAAACCACCGGCGCGGGTGGGCAGTGGCAGGTGAAGTTGCTCAAGGATGACGGTTCGCAGTTCGAGGTCATGTTCGAAGGCGTGTCCCAAGGCGTGGTCGAGTGGGACATGACCGGCCAGCACAACGTTGCCAATGCCCTGGCGACCCTGGCGGCGGCTCGGCATGTCGGCGTAGTCCCATCCATGGGCATTGCCGCGTTGAGCGCGTTCAAGAGCGTGAAGCGGCGGATGGAAAAGGTCGCCGAAGTGCGCGGCATCACCATCTATGACGACTTCGCCCACCACCCGACCGCCATCGCCACCACCCTCGACGGGTTGCGCAAGCGCATCGGCGATGCGCCGCTGATTGCGATCATCGAGCCGCGTTCCAACTCCATGAAGCTCGGCGCGCACCGTGACGGCCTGCCGGAAAGCGTGGTCGATGCCGACCAGGTGATCTGGTACGCACCGGCCAACCTCGGCTGGGACCTCGGTGCCACTGCGGCGCTGTGCACGGTGCCGTCGATTGTCAGCGATTCGCTGGAAGGCATCATCGAGCGCGTGAAGAGCCAGGCCCAGCCCGGCACTCACGTGGTGATCATGAGCAACGGCGGCTTCGGCGGCCTGCACGGCAAACTGGCCGAGGCGCTGAAATGAGCAATGGTCCGGAACGCATCACGCTGGCGATGACCGGTGCGTCCGGCGCCCAGTACGGCTTGCGCCTGCTCGATTGCCTGGTGCGCGAAGACCGCGAGGTGCATTTCCTCATCTCCAAGGCCGCGCAGTTGGTGATGGCCACTGAGACCGATGTGACCCTGCCGGCCAAGACCCAGATGATGCAGGCCTTCCTCACTGAATACACCGGTGCGGCGGCGGGGCAGATTCGCGTGTATGGCAAGGAAGACTGGATGTCGCCGGTGGCCTCGGGCTCCGGCGCGCCGGCGGCCATGGTGGTGGTGCCGTGTTCCACCGGGACGCTCTCGGCGATTGCCACCGGGGCCTGCAACAACCTGATCGAACGGGCGGCGGACGTCACGCTCAAGGAGCGCCGCCAGTTGATCCTGGTGCCGCGGGAAGCGCCGTATTCGAGCATTCACCTGGAGCACATGCTCAAGCTGTCGAACATGGGCGTGAGCATCCTGCCGGCCTCGCCGGGTTTCTATCACCAGCCGCAGACCATTGATGACCTGATCGATTTTGTCGTCGCCCGGATCCTCAATCTGCTGAACATTCCCCAGGACATGTTGCCGCGCTGGGGCGAACATCATTTGAGCAGCGATGAATAAGCTGCTGATCGTGCTGTTGGCGCTGCAGCTGACCGGCTGCGCCACGGCCCGCACCCTCGACGCCGCCAAGCCTGGTGCGCCGGTGGTGTACGCCGGAACACGCCTGGATCTGTACGCCCTCAACGGTGGCTGCTGCGCCAAGGACCGCTTTGGCGCCGAGGCGCCGAGCTACCCGGGTCTCGATCTGCCGGGCAGTGCGCTGCTCGATACCTTGTTGTTGCCGTTGTCGTTGTTTACCGCGATAGGTGTGGGGTTTCAGGCTACAGGGGGGTTGTAGCACCCACGATAAGTGCTTGGCTTTGGATTGGTGGCGCGCCCTTCGCGAGCAAGCCCGCTCCCACAGGTGATCGTGTTCCTCCAGAAGGAATGCGGTCGAATGTGGGAGCAACTGTCTTGCTCGCGAAGGCGTCCGACTAGGCACCACATGACTATTTGCCGAGCTTGCGCAACTCATCCGACTCCACCACCCGCACCCCATCCTGCTCTTCCAGCGCCAGACGCCACATGGCCCGGGCCAGTTGGCAGGCTTCGATGCCGTGGTACTTGCCTGGGATCAGCTTCGACAAGGGGCCAGCCAGTTGCTCGGCCAGGCGCGGTTCGACGCGGTCGCCCAGCAGCAGGGAAGGCCGGCAAATGGTCAGTTGCGGCCAGCCCTGGGCCTTGAGTGCCGCCTCCATTTCACCTTTGACCCGGTTGTAGAAGATCGATGACTTGGCGTCGGCCCCCAGCGCGCTGATCACCACCAGGTGCCGTGCGCCCAGTTCCCGGGCGCGCTTGGCAAACGCCACGACCAGGTCCAGGTCGATCGCGCGGAAGGCTGCTTCAGAGCCGGCTTTCTTGATGGTCGTGCCGAGGCAGCAGAAGGCGATGTCCACCTGGCCACTGAGTTGTGGCAGCACCTGGGCCGGTTCCCCAACCGGGTTTTCCAAGTGTGGATGTTCAGCCAGTGGCCGGCGTGAAGGCGCCAATACGCGGGTGATGGTCGGCTCGTTGAGCAGCCGGTCCAGCAGATGTTCCCCGGTCAGCCCGGTAGCACCGGCGAGCAAAACATGCTGAGGCGTCAAGTACATAGTGTTTCCCCCTTGATACGGTTCAGCTTAGTTGCTCTTTGTGGCCTCGTCGTTCAATGCAGCACTTTGCAATGCTTTACGTGCCTGCTGTTTGCGCAGCAGTTGCCAGTGGGAAAGGA
The DNA here is from genome assembly GCF_019956035.1 of Pseudomonas sp. A-RE-22. Taxonomy (NCBI): domain Bacteria; kingdom Pseudomonadati; phylum Pseudomonadota; class Gammaproteobacteria; order Pseudomonadales; family Pseudomonadaceae; genus Pseudomonas; species Pseudomonas sp. A-RE-22. The sequence goes on along the minus strand of NZ_JAHBCZ010000030.1, from coordinate 18,987 downwards.
CCGTCCTCGGCGCCCACATCTGCGGTTCGGACGCTTCGAAGTTGTCGGCCTGTTCGCGCTCGGCAACGGTGGCCTTGGCTCGCTTGAAGGCCTGCTCCAGGTCGTCGGTCTGGTTCAATGCCTGGGCGAACAGCGCATCGCCGAAATAGGTGAAGTTGGCTTCCTCGGAGCAGCCGAAGGACACCCGGTCGGCCCGTGAAGCGGTCATGATCAGGGTGCGTTCATCCTTGAGTGCCGGGATGAAGCCGCCGGAATAACAGGCCGAGATCACTACGATCTTGTCGCGGTTCTTCAGTGGCGCCAGCACCACGGCCAGTTCATCGGCGGGCAGGTCGGCCAGTTCCATGCGCGGCTGGTCGAGCACCAGCTCATGCTCGCTGGTGCCGTGGCTGGTCAGGTAGATGAAAATCAGGTCTTCCGGACCACTGCGCTCGGCCAGGGTGGCGGCGGCGCGGCGCAGGCTTTCGCGGCTGGCCATGGGCCGGTCGCCGAGGTGATCGCGGTGGTTGACCAGGCGAATCTGCCCGAACGCGCCGAAACGGCTGGCGAGCATGTTGGCGACATAGTCGGATTCGCGCAGGAACACGCTTTGCTTGCCGTCGCCGCCCAGGGTCAGGCTGTACAGCTCCACCGCCGGGGTCGAGGCCGGGATGTTGGCGAGGGCGTCGTCCAGCAGGCGGCCTTGGGCCAGCACGCCGAGTTCGAGCACATCCGGCAGCAGCCTGCCGTCCGCGTCGCGCACCCGTTGGCCGTTGGCCCAGGTGCCGCTTTGCACGGTGCCGTCGGTCAGCACCAGGGTGCCGCGCCCGTGGTAACTGTCGCTTTCGAACTGGCCGACGTAGAAACTGCCGTCAGGCAGGTTCAGGCGGCCCTCGCCGGTAAAGCGCCAATCATTGAATTGACCGAGATAGTGGCTGCCGTCGGCACCGATCAGTTCGCCCTTGCCGGTCAGCGCGCCGTCCTTGAACCGGCCGATCCAGACATCGCCGTCGGCATTTTCGTAGCGCCCGCGACCGTTGAGCTGGTTGTTCTTGAAGCCGCCGATGTAGACATCGCCATCGGCACTGTTGAAGGTGCCCTTGCCCTGCAGTTGCCCATCGACAAAATTGCCGGTGAACTGGTTGCCGCTGGCGTCGAAGCGCTGGCCTTCACCGTTGGGCTTGCCGTTGGCGAACGGGCCTTGGTACTGGCTGCCGTCGTCGAGTTCCAGGCGTCCGAGGCCGGAATAACGGTCGGCCTTGAACTCGCCCCGGTAGGTCATGCCGTTTTCCTTGAGCGTTCCTTCACCGTCCCGGCGCCCCAGCTTGAAGCCTCCGGTGTAGCTGCTGGTCGGTGTGGTCAGGCTGCCCTGGCCGTGGAACAGGCCTTGCTCGAACTGGCCGCGATAGACCTCGCCATTGCTGCCATGCCATTCCCCGGTGCCGTGCCACTGGCCTTTGTCGAACTGCCCGGCGTACCAGCTGCCATTGGGGTAATCGATGCGCCCCTGGCCTTGCAGCAGCCCGTCCACCAGGTCGCCGCGATAGCGGCCGCCGTCGGGCAGGCGCGCGTCGGGAGGCAGCGGCGATTCGCCGTTGCCACAGGCGGTGAGCAGCAGGGTCAGAGTCAGTGGGACGAATAAGCGCATAACGGGATCCAGGTCATCAGGCCACGAGTATGCCGCAGCTATGCCCCTTGGATACAGAGAAGCGATGCGAAACTGCCTGAGCGGTTTCGCGACCGCGCAGGTTTACACGAAGCAGAGCGACAGCGGCTCGGCGATGTAGGCCGGTTTTTCCGAACCTTCGATCTCCAGTGTGGCGGTGGCCTTGAGCAGCCATTGGCCAGGTTTTTTCTCGGTGACTTCCACCAGGTCGACCTTGAGCCGCACCTTGGAATCGACCTTCACCGGTTGGATGAAGCGCACGCTGTCCAGCCCGTAGTTGACGACCATCTTCACGCCCTCGGGCAGGATCAGGATGTCTTCCATCAGCTTGGGCATCAGCGACAGCGACAGGAAACCGTGGGCGATGGTGCTGCCAAACGGGGTCTGCGCGGCCTTGACCGGATCGACGTGGATGAACTGAAAGTCGCCAGTGGCTTCGGCGAACAGGTTGATGCGCTCCTGATCGATGGTGAGCCATTCGGAACGTCCAAGTTCCTTGCCGACATAATCTTTGAGCGCTGCAACGGGGACGTAGGGCATTGAGACTCTCCTTGGGTTCATCTGTTTTACTTTTTCTGGAGCGGGGATCGGCATCCCCGGAGAACCACTGTAGATCAACATGGCGCGCAAGTAAGGTCACCGAACATGCTTTTTACGAATGCCGACCCATAGCGTGGGCATGCTTATAATGCCGGCGCATTCTTTGAGTAAGTGTTGCAGGGGAGAGAGCGGATGTTGCTACGGGGCCTGACCTGGCTGGTGCTGTTTCAATTGCTGGGCACTGCAATCAATCATTTGTTCTTGCCGGTGTTGCCGGGGCCGATCATTGGCCTGCTGCTGTTGCTCGGTTATCTGGTGGTGCGCGGCGAAGTCAGCGAGCCGCTGAACCTGGCCGCCAGCAGCCTGCTGCGTTATCTGCCATTGCTGCTGGTGCCGCCCGCAGTGGGGGTGATGGTCTATGCCCGGGCGATTGCCGCCGATTTCTGGGCCATCGTCGGCGCGTTGACCTTATCGCTGGTGCTGTCCGTGGCGTTGACAGGGGTGCTGATGCAGCGCCTGGCCCGGCGTCACATCGCCGCTCCGGAGGACAGTCAATGATGCTCGACTGGCAAGGTGCCTGGACCTCGGTGATCCACCATCCGCTGTTTGGCATCGGCATTACCCTGGGCGCCTATCAACTGGTACTGGCGGCGTTCGAAAAGACCCGCTGGGTGTTCCTGCAACCGGTGCTGATGTCGATGGTGCTGTTGATCGTCGTGCTGGTCGGTTGCGGCATCGACTATGCCGAATACCGCAAGAGCACCGAGATCCTCAGCATCCTGCTGGGCCCGGCCACGGTCGCCCTGGCCGTGCCGTTGTATTTGAACTTGCGACGGATCCGGCAGTTGTTCTGGCCGATTTTTACTACGCTGGTGATAGCTGGGGTGTTTGCCACCGGCTCTGCAGTGGTGTTGGGCTGGGCTTTTGGTGCCGAGCACATGATTCTGATGACCATGGCGCCCAAGTCCGTGACCTCGCCGATCGCCATGCTGGTGGCCGAGCAGATCGGCGGTGTGGCGGCGATGGCGGCGGTGTTCGTGTTGATCACCGGTGTGCTCGGGGCGATCCTCGGCCCGAGCATTCTGACCAGGCTGGGTGTCCATAGCCCAGAAGCTCGGGGCATGGCCCTGGGGCTGGCGGCCCATGCGGTGGGCACGTCGGTGGCGTTGCAGGAAAGCGAGGAGACAGGCGCCTTTGCGGCGCTGGCGATGAGTCTGATGGGCGTGGCCACGGCGGTGTTGCTGCCGTTGGTGGTGTCGATGACGGTTTAAGGAACTGGTTATGAGCTTGCCGCTTTTCCCGTTGAACACCGTGCTGTTCCCCGGTTGCATCCTCGATTTGCAGATTTTCGAGGCGCGTTACCTCGACATGATCGGGCGCTGCATGAAAAAGGGCGAAGGCTTCGGCGTGGTGTGCATCCTCGATGGCGAGGAAGTCGGCATCGCGCCTGAGGGCTACGCGCGGGTCGGTTGCGAAGCGCGTATCACCGACTTTTCCCAGCAGGACAATGGTCTGCTGGGCATTCGTGTGCTGGGCGGGCGACGTTTTATCGTCCATGACAGCAGCGTCCAGGCGGATCAACTGACGGTCGCTGAAGTCGAGTGGCTGGAAGAAGAACCGGAGCAACCGCTGCAAGAGGAAGACGCCGACCTGGTGGCGCTGCTCAAGGCCCTGGCCGAGCACCCGATGGTCGAGGCCCTGAACATGGGCACTGAAGCGACCGGCCAGCAATCGCTGGCCAATCAACTGGCTTACCTGCTGCCGTTCAATGAGCTGGACAAGATCGACCTGCTGCAACTCGATGATCCCCAGCAGCGCCTGGATGCGATCCAGGCGTTGCTCGATGAGTTGCAGGGCGAACTGTTCGCCTGACCCAACACATATCCACCGAACAACACCGCTCCCACATGGGATCTCCAGTGCCCACAGATAGTGTGTTCAATAGGCATACCGCAACATCGCATGCGGCAGGTGCCGCAGCGCGAAGAAGCTGAACACCGCCACCAGCGCCGGCAGGATCAGCCACCAGACTTTCGGCGGCATGGCCGGTAGCGGGCTCTGGCGCTGGCTCAACCACAGGGCGGCCGCACAGATGCTGGCGGCGAGCATCGCCCCGGCGACGATGTCGCTCGGCCAGTGCGCCCCCAGGTAAACCCGCGACAGGGCGATGGCCAGCGCTGGCAGGCAGCCCAGCAGCAGCCAGGTCAGGCGCAGGCGTGGCGGTTGGCCGCGACCGGCCAGGACGGCGAGGGTCAGGAACAGCGCGAATGCCCCGGAGGAGTGGCCGCTGGGCATGCTGTAGCTGGTCAGCGGGTCGGTGAGGATTTCCGGGCGCACACGGGAAAAGAAGTGTTTGCTACCGGTATTGGCCAGGGAGGTGAGCAGCATCGTGCCACCGGCAAAGATCGCCTGCCGCCATTGCCGTGCCAACAGCAATAACGCGGTCAACAGGCTGCAGACAATCAGCATGTAGCGGAATTCGCCGATCAGCGTGAAGGTCACGGCGATTTCATCCAGCGTCGGGCTGCGATGCTCCTGGACCAGGGCCATCAAGCCCTGGTCGAACGCCGTCAGGTAGCGAAAGCCGATGAACAGGCCGATCAGGATCACCAGGCCGAGGCCTGCGATCAGCGCCGTGGCATGGCGATGACGGCGCAGGCTGCTGTTGACGCTCAGCCCGATCATCACCGCGATACTGCCGATGACCACGCCGGCCTGTGGCCAGAAACCTTCAGGCAGCGGCAGGCGAAACGCCGCCCCGGTGGCCCAGCCCGGTAGCAGGTACGCCACGGTCCAGCCTGCCGCAGCCAACACGCTGACGGCGGCGAAACGCGGGAACGGCATGTCGCACATCCCGGCCACCATCGGCAACATGGGCCGTAGCGGGCCGATGAAACGGCCCACCAGCAGGCTGGCGATGCCGTAGCGCTGGAAATAGTTTTCCGCCGCGCTCATCCATTCCGGGTGATGCCGCAGCCCCGGCAGGCGCCGGATGTTCTGGTGGAAATGCCGGCCGAGGAAGTACGACACCAGGTCCCCCAGCAAGCCGCCGAGCAGGCCCAGCAGCAACGTCTCGCCCAAGGACAGCGCGCCGCTGCCGGCCAGCACGGCGATGGCAAACAACAGCACGGTACCCGGCACGATCAGGCCGGCGATGGCCAGGCACTCCACGCAGGCGACGATGAACACCGCCACCGCCAGCCATTGCGGGTTGACGGTCAACCAACCGGTGATGCTATCGAGCCATGGGCCCATAAATACAACTCCATTGAATATTGATTGGCATGCAGTTTTTACTGTGGGGAGCGCTTTTGGGGGCAACGCTTGCTCGCGACGAACGATGACGCGACCTTACTGTTGATCCGTGTCGCCTGCATCGCGGGCAAGCCTTGCTCCCACAAGCCCGCTCCCATAGGGGGGCGATATTTCATCAGGACAACAAAAAATAATCACGCCCTTCGACCTGTCCGCGCCGCAAAGGGTTGCGGGTGCACCACGGGGCGTAGGCGGCATCGACGAAGCGGTAGGGCAGGTGCTCGTCCCGTCCCTGGGGAATGCCCAGGCGAGTGGTCTGGATCGCATTGACCGTCGGCACGCCGACATCTTCCACCAGCAAGCGCTCGGGGTCGAAGCGTTTGGCGTCCCAGTCCGGCACTTTCAGCCCCAGGGCTTTGCACAGCAGGGTCTGGCCGGCACAGAGTTTCTGCGGTGTGCGCGGCCGGCCTTGGGCGTCGGGGTTGTTGAGCAGCATCTGCGCCAGGCTCGCCGGCCCGGAAAGGGCGTCGACCCATGGGTACGCCGATTTGATCAGCACCGCATTGCCGGGGCCCTGGGCGCTGAAGTTCAACGAATCGCCGCCCCGGGCGTAGTACATATAAATGTGGCCGCCATCCAGAAACAAAGCCTTACGTTTTTCTGTGTAGCCCAGCGAGGCGTGGCTGCCTTTTTCGGCGAAGTAATACGCCTCGGTCTCGATGATCCGCGCGCTGAGCCACAGGTCACCGACCTTGTGACGGATGACTTTGCCCAGCAGGTCCTTGGCAAGCACCTGGGCGTCGCGATCGAAAAAGGCGTGGGGCAGGGCGTTGGGCGATGGCAAATCGGTCATGGCGATAAACGAAGTGAGGCCAAAGGAAGCGCGATGATAGCAATGGAAAGCTTAATCACCGCTGAACAGTCGCTTCAACCGGCTGTTTACGCCTGTTTTGCTCCTCCGCCGGTCACCACTGTGAGTCCATGCTGTTAGTCGAGGGTTACGACAGCTATAATCTGCCGCTTTCCTCATCGCCAAGACCACACAGACCATGACTGAGTCCGTTCTTGACTACATGACCCGCCTGGGTCGCGCCGCTCGCCAAGCGTCGCGCATCGTCGGCCGGGCCAGCACCGCGCAGAAAAACCGCGCCCTGCAGGCCGCCGCCAATGCGCTGGACGCTGCGCGTGCCGAGTTGTCCGCTGCCAACGAACTGGACCTGGCCGCCGGCCGGGCCAATGGTCTGGAACCGGCCATGCTCGAGCGCCTGGCGCTGACCCCGGCACGCATCGACGGCATGATCGTCGGTCTGCGCCAGGTCGCGGCCCTGCCGGACCCGGTCGGGGCGATCCGCGACATGAGCTACCGGCCGTCGGGCATCCAGGTCGGCAAGATGCGCGTGCCCCTGGGCGTGGTCGGGATCATCTACGAGTCGCGGCCGAACGTGACCATCGACGCCGCCAGCCTGTGCCTGAAGTCGGGTAATGCGACCATCTTGCGTGGCGGCTCCGAGGCGATCCATTCCAACCGTGCCATTGCCGCCTGCATCCAGCGTGGCCTGGCCGAAGCCGATCTGCCGGCGGCCGTGGTGCAAGTGGTGGAAACCACTGACCGTGCCGCAGTCGGCGCATTGATCACCATGCCCGAGTTCGTCGATGTCATCGTGCCGCGTGGCGGCAAGGGCCTGATCGAACGGGTCAGCCGTGACGCCCGCGTGCCGGTGATCAAGCACCTGGACGGCATCTGCCACGTCTACGTCAGCGCCCACGCCGAGTTGCCGAAGGCCCAGCGCATCGCCTTCAACGCCAAGACCTACCGCTACGGTATCTGCGGCGCGATGGAAACCCTGCTGGTGGACCAGGCCGTGGCCAAGGACTTCCTGCCGTCGATGGCTGCCCAGTTCCGCGAGAAAGGCGTCGAGCTGCGCGGTTGCGAGCGCACCCGGGTGATCATCGAGGCCGTCGCGGCCACGGAAGAAGACTGGGACACCGAATACCTGGCGCCGATCCTGTCGATCCGTGTGGTCGACGGGCTGGAGGAGGCCATCGAGCACATCAATCGCCACGGTTCGCACCACACCGACTCCATTGTCAGTGAAAACCTGGGGGAAACCCGGCGCTTCGTGGCCGAAGTGGATTCGGCGTCGGTGATGATCAACACCCCGACCTGCTTCGCCGATGGCTTTGAATACGGATTGGGTGCCGAGATCGGCATTTCTACTGATAAGCTGCACGCCCGCGGCCCGGTGGGCCTCGAAGGCCTGACCTGCGAGAAGTACATCGTGGTCGGTGACGGCCAGTTGCGCGGACAGGAGTCGGTCTGACTTGGGCGATCTCGACCCGCCAGCTGCTGTGACGACGACAACCCCGCCCCGGCGCATCGGTATCCTGGGCGGCACGTTCGACCCGGTGCACATCGGCCATTTGCGCGGTGCGCTGGAAGTCGCCGACGCCCTGGCCCTCGATGAGCTACGCCTGACGCCCAGCGCCCGGCCGCCTCACCGGGATACGCCGCAGGTGTCGGCGCAGGACCGCCTGGCGATGGTCGAGTGCGCGGTGGCCGGTGTGGCACCGTTGGTGGTGGACGCCCGCGAATTGCAGCGGGACAAACCGTCCTACACCATTGATACCCTGGAGCTGATGCGCGCCGAACTGGCCGCTGATGCCCAGGTTTTTCTGCTTCTGGGCTGGGACGCATTTTGCGGCCTGCCCACTTGGCATCGCTGGGAAGAGTTGCTCCAGCATTGCCACATCCTGGTGCTGCAACGCCCGGATGCCGACAGCGAGCCGCCGGATGCCTTGCGCAACCTGCTGGCGGCCCGCTCGGTGAGCGACCCGCTGGCCCTGAAAGGGCCGAGCGGACAGATTGCATTCGTCTGGCAGACGCCGCTCGCGGTATCCGCCACCCAGATCCGTCAACTGCTGGCCAGCGGTAAGTCGGTACGTTTCCTGGTGCCCGACGCGGTCCTGGCCTACATCGATGCGCACGGGCTTTACCGTGCGTCGAACTGAAAAAGGTGTGCTTCAAGGCACGTGAATGCGTGTAGCGAAGCGCCCGAACATACGAGCAAAACGAGTTTTATATGACTGACAAAGACGTAAACAAAGTAAAGCGCAAAGGCACGTTCAAAAGCGCCCCGTTGCCAGTAGAGGCCCACACCGGCGTCGTACTGGCCGGTGAAGAACTGGTCAAGGTGGCCGTGGCGGCCCTGGAAGACGTCAAGGCCCAGGACATCCAGGTGATCGACGTTCGTGAAAAGCAGAGCATCACGGACTACATGATCATCGCCACCGGTACCTCCAACCGCCAGATCGGCGCGATGCTGGACAAGGTCCGCGAAGCGGTCAAGGCCCAGGGCGTCAAGCCGCTGGGTGAAGAAGGCAAGGGCGACAGCGACTGGGTACTGCTGGATATGGACGACGTCATCGTGCACATGATGACCGCCTCGGCGCGCCAGTTCTACGACCTGGAGCGCCTGTGGGCCGGTGCCGAGCAGAGCCGTTCGGCCAGCGCCGCGCACCACAGCCCGGAAAACCCCCATGAGCACTTCACCAAGCTCAACAAAGACCAGCAATAAGGGACCGCTGTGCGACTGCGCCTGATCGCCGTCGGTTCTCGCATGCCCAAGTGGGTGGAAGAAGGCTGGCATGAATATGCCAAGCGTCTTCCGTCCGAGCTGGCCCTGGAACTGGTGGAAATTCCGCTCAACACCCGTGGCAAGAACGCCGACGTGGCGCGCTTCATCCGCCAGGAAGGCGAAGCCATGCTGGCCAAGGTCGGGCCGAACGAGCGCATTGTCACCCTCGAAGTCCACGGCAAGCCCTGGAGCACCGAGCAACTGGCGGTGGAGCTCGATCGCTGGCGGCTGGATTCGCGTACGGTCAATTTCATGGTCGGTGGCCCGGAAGGGCTGGCGCCGGAAGTCTGTGCCCGGGCCGATCAGCGCTGGTCATTGTCGCCGTTGACGTTGCCACACCCGCTGGTGCGGATCCTGATCGGCGAACAGCTGTATCGTGCCTGGACAGTTCTGTCCGGGCACCCTTACCACAAGTAATCCTGCCCCATGCCCCAGCCGATCCGTATCAAGGACCACGAAAAAGACGCCCGCCTGGTGCGGGGCCGCGTCGTGTTCGGCGCTATTACGGTGGTGACGCTGATCGGCGTGCTGATTGCGCGCTTGTATTTCCTCCAGGTGATCCAGTACGAGTACCACTCGACCCTGTCGGAAAACAACCGGGTGCATGTGCAGCCGATTCCGCCGACCCGCGGGTTGATCTTCGACCGCAATGGCGTGGTGGTGGCGGATAACCGGCCCAGCTTCAGCCTGAGCATGACCCGCGAGCGCTCCGGCGACTGGCAGCACGTGCTCGACGTGATCGTCGAAGTGCTGCAACTGACGCCCGAGGACCGGGCGATCTTCGAGAAGCGCATGCGCCAGGGCCGGCGTCCGTTCGAGCCGGTGCCGATCCTGTTCGAGCTGACCGAAGAGCAGATCGCCCTGATCGCCGTGAACCAGTTCCGCCTGCCCGGCGTCGAGGTGGTGGCGCAGTTGGTGCGTCATTATCCCCAGGGGCCACACTTTGCCCACTCGGTCGGCTACATGGGGCGGATCAACGAGAAAGAGCTCAAGACCCTCGATCCGGTCAATTACAGCGGCACCCACCATATCGGCAAGACCGGCATCGAGCGTTTCTACGAGCCCGAGCTGCATGGCCAGGTGGGTTACGAGGAAGTCGAAACCAACGCCCGCGGCCGCGTATTGCGGGTGCTCAAGCGCACCGACCCGATTCCTGGCAAGGACATCGTCCTGAGCCTGGATATCAAGTTGCAAGAGGCCGCCGAAGCGGCGCTGGGCGGTCGGCGTGGTGCCGTGGTGGCGCTGGATCCGAACACCGGCGAGGTGCTGGCGATGGTCAGCCAGCCGAGTTTCGACCCGAACCTGTTCGTCACCGGTATCAGCTTCAGGGCCTACGCCGATTTGCGCGATTCGATCGATCGGCCACTGTTCAACCGTGTGCTGCGCGGCCTCTATCCGCCGGGGTCGACCATCAAGCCGGCCGTGGCGATTGCCGGGCTGGACTCCGGCGTGGTGACCGCGTCGAGCCGGGTCTATGACCCCGGCTATTACATGCTGCCCAACTACGACCACAAGTACCGCAACTGGAACCGCACCGGCGACGGTTATGTGGACCTGGAAACGGCCATCATGCGTTCCAACGACACCTACTTCTATGACCTGGCCCACAAGCTGGGGATCGATCGGTTGTCGTCCTACCTGGGCAAGTTCGGCATCGGCCAGAAGGTCTCCCTGGACATGTTCGAAGAGTCGCCTGGCTTGATGCCGTCCCGGGAATGGAAGCGCGTGACCCGGCGCCAGGCCTGGTTCCCCGGCGAAACCCTGATCCTGGGGATCGGCCAGGGCTACATGCAGGCCACGCCCTTGCAGCTGGCCCAGGCCACGGCGCTGGTGGCGAGCAAGGGCAAGTGGTATCGCCCGCACCTGGCCAAGACCATCGAAGGCCAGAAACCGGTGGACCCGGACCCGATGCCAGACATCATCCTGCGCAATCCGTCGGACTGGCAGAAGGTCAACAACGGCATGCAGCAAGTGATGCACGGCGCCCGGGGCACCGCCCGCAAGGCGGCCATCGGCTCGCCCTATCGCATTGCCGGCAAGAGCGGTACGGCCCAGGTCGTCGCCATCAAGCAGGGCGAGAAGTACGACCGCTCCAAGGTCCAGGAACGCCATCGCGACCACGCCTTGTTCGTCGGCTTCGCGCCGGCCGACAACCCGAAGATCGTCGTGTCGGTGATGGTCGAGAACGGTGAGTCGGGTTCCGGCGTCGCCGCGCCGGTGGTGCGCCAGATCATGGACGCCTGGCTGCTGGACGAGCACGGCCAGCTCAAGCCTGAATACGCAAGCCCCACCACTGCGGAGGCTACGGCCCGTGAAGAATAATTTCGACCGGATCCTCTCCAGCGAAGATGTGATGCGCCGTCGTGCGACCTTGTTGCAGCGCATGCACATCGATGGTCCGTTGCTGATCCTGCTGCTGACCCTGGCCGCAGGCAGCCTGTTCGTGCTGTATTCGGCCAGTGGCAAGAACTGGGACCTGCTGGGCAAGCAGGCCACCTCGTTCGGCATCGGCCTGGTGTCGATGATCGTCATTGCCCAGCTCGAGCCGCGTTTCATGGCCCGCTGGGTGCCGCTGGCCTATGTGGTGGGCGTGGGCCTGCTGGTGGTGGTGGACGTGATGGGCCACAACGCCATGGGCGCCACCCGCTGGATCAACATTCCCGGGGTGGTCCGCTTCCAGCCTTCGGAATTCCTCAAGATCATCATGCCGGCGACCATCGCCTGGTACCTGTCCAAGCGCACCCTGCCGCCGCAGCTCAAGCACGTGTGCATCAGCCTGTTGCTGATCGGCATCCCGTTCATCCTGATCGTGCGCCAGCCGGACCTGGGTACTTCGCTGCTGATCCTGGCCGGCGGCGCTTTCGTGCTGTTCATGGGCGGGTTGCGCTGGCGCTGGATCCTCAGCGTGATTGCCATCGCCGTGCCGGTGTCGGTGGCCATGTGGTACTTCGTGATGCACGACTACCAGAAGCAGCGAATCCTGACCTTCCTCGACCCGGAGAGCGATCCGCTGGGCACCGGCTGGAACATCATCCAGTCCAAGGCCGCCATCGGTTCCGGCGGGGTGTTCGGCAAGGGCTGGCTGATGGGCACCCAGTCGCACCTGGACTTTTTGCCGGAAAGCCACACCGACTTCATCATCGCCGTGATGGGCGAGGAGTTCGGCCTGGTGGGCATCTGCGTGCTGCTGCTGATCTATTTGCTGCTGATCGGCCGGGGGCTGGTGATCACCGCCCAGGCCCAGACGTTGTTCGGCAAGTTGCTGGCGGGCAGCCTGACCATGACGTTTTTTGTTTATGTTTTCGTCAACATCGGTATGGTCAGTGGCCTGTTGCCGGTCGTGGGGGTGCCGTTGCCATTCATTAGCTACGGAGGAACTTCGCTGGTGACACTACTGTCAGCGTTTGGGGTCTTGATGTCGATTCATACGCATCGCAAGTGGATCGCGCAGGTTTGAATAAGGTGAAGAGTTCAATGCAAGCAATGCGTGGCTGGTCGACGCGATATGCGCCGTGGATCGGCCTGGTCGGCTTCCTGGGCGGCGCGCCCCATGCCCAGGCCGGCGAATACGAAGGCTCGCCGCAGGTGGCCGAATTCGTCGGTGAGATGACCCGCGACTACGGTTTTGCCGGTGAGCAACTGATGGGGGTGTTTCGCGAGGCCGAGCGCAAGCAGTCGATCCTCGACGCCATCTCCCGGCCCGCCGAGCGGGTCAAGCAGTGGAGCGAGTACCGGCCGATGTTCATCACCGAGGCGCGTATCGCCCGGGGCGTGGACTTCTGGCGCCAGCACGAGGCGGCCCTGGCCCGTGCCGAGCAGGAATACGGCGTACCAGCCCAGTTCATTGTGGCTATCATTGGCGTCGAGACCTTCTTTGGCCGTAACACCGGGAATTTCCGGGTGATCGACGCGCTGTCGACCCTGGGCTTCGACTACCCGCCGCGCGCCGAATTCTTCCGCAAGGAGCTGCGCGAGTTCCTGCTGCTGGCCCGCGAAGAGCAGGTCGACCCGCTGACCCTCAAGGGTTCTTACGCCGGGGCCATGGGCCTGCCGCAATTCATGCCCAGCAGTTTTCGCGCTTACGCGGTGGACTTCGACGACGACGGCCACATCAATATCTGGACCAACCCGACCGATGCCATCGGCAGTGTTGCCAGCTATTTCAAGCGCCACGGCTGGGAAGCCGGCCAGCCGGTGGTCAGCCGGGCCGACGTGCGTGGCGAGCAGGTGGACGAGGGCCTGACCGAGGGCATCGAGCCGACGAAAACCGTCGGGGAGTTGCGGGCCTTGGGCTGGTCGAGTCATGATGCGCTGCGTGACGACATGCCGGTCACCGCGATACGCCTGGAAGGCGAACAAGGCCCCGAATACTGGATGGGCCTGAAGAATTTCTACGCGATTACGCGTTATAACCGCAGCGTGATGTACGCCATGGCCGTATATCAACTGTCTGAAGAGCTGGTCAAAGCACGGGGCGTCAAATAATGCGGGCACTGCCTACCTATCAACCCCTGAAAACCAAGCCCCTCAAGCTCGTGGCGTTGGCCGCGCTGTCGCTGTTGGTCGTCAGTTGTTCGACCAGCCGCACGCCGGCCCAGAAAGACTCCACCGCCGTGCGCGCGACGCCGGGCCTGGACATCAACCGGGCCCACAAGGACGGCGCGCCGTGGTGGGACGTGGATGTCTCGCGCATTCCCGACGCGACGCCGACCCTGCACACCGGCCCGTACAAGGCCAACCCGTACACGGTATTGGGCAAGACCTATTTCCCGCTGAGCGACTCCAAGCGCTATGTCGCTTCGGGCACGGCGTCCTGGTACGGCACCAAGTTCCATGGCCAGAACACCGCCAACGGCGAAGTGTATGACCTGTATGGCATGAGCGCGGCCCACAAGACCTTGCCGCTGCCCAGCTATGTGCGGGTGACCAACCTGGACAACAACAAGAGCGTGATCCTGCGGGTCAATGACCGTGGGCCGTTCTATTCCGACCGCATCATCGACTTGTCGTATGCGGCGGCGAAAAAACTTGGTTACGCTGAAATCGGCACCGCCCGGGTCAAGGTCGAAGGTATCGACCCGCAGGAATGGTGGGCCCAACGCGGCCGTCCGGCGCCTTTGATGCTCAACGAGCCGAAAGTGGCGCAAAATGCCGCGCCGACCGTGACGGCGTCCACCGGCACGGTCGAGCAGTGGACGCCACCGCCGCAGCAGCACGCGGCGGCCGTAGTGCCCGTTCAGCTCGACGCAAAAAAAAACGCTTCTGCAACAGCGTCTGGCCAGTTTCTGCAAGTGGGCGCGTTCGCCAACCCGGACGCTGCCGAGCTGCTGAGGTCGAAGCTCAGCTCGATGGTGAGCGCCCCGGTGTTCATCAGCTCGATCGTGCGCAACCAGCAGACACTGCATCGAGTTCGCCTGGGGCCGATCGGTTCTCCGGGTGAAGTCCAGCAAGTACAGAACAGTGTGCGCCTGGCCAATCTCGGTTCGCCGAGCCTGGTCACCGCCGAGTAATTGATTGAGGCCCGCTTGCGGTTGGAGCGGGTCAGGTTGTTGGCTCCGTGAATAACAAAAGCCCGGCAAGGGTAGTGAGTGAGCAACTTAAATACGCGGTGGCCCGTTAAGAGGCTGCCTGTTTAGTTTTGCCTTCGGGCAGTCCCATTAGCGATTTCGAGAGACGGATGAACATCACCACCTTTGCCAAACGCCTTTGCCTGCTAGTCCCGCTGCTTCTCTCCCCTGCCGCGTTTGCGGTCGAGATGATGCCTGCGCCTCCTCAATTGGCCGCCAAATCCTTTGTGCTCATGGATGCCAGCAGCGGCGAGGTCCTGGTAGAGAACAACGGTGACCAGCGCCTGCCACCGGCCAGCCTGACCAAGCTGATGACTGCCTACATCGCCACCCTGGAAATCCGTCGTGGCCAGATCGGTGAAAACGATCCGGTGACCGTCAGCGAAAACGCCTGGCGTACCGGCGGTTCGCGGATGTTCATCAAGGTCGGTTCGCAAGTGACCGTCAGCGACCTGCTGCACGGCATCATCATCCAGTCCGGCAACGACGCCAGCGTCGCCCTGTCCGAGCACATCGCCGGCAGCGAAGATGCGTTCGCCGACATGATGAACAAAACCGTGGCCGACCTGGGCATGACCAACAGCCACTTCATGAACCCTACCGGTCTGCCGAACCCTGAGCACTACTCGTCGGCTCACGACATGGCGCTGTTGGCACGGGCGATCATTCACGAAGACCCGGCGCACTATGCCATCTACTCCCAGAAGGAATTCTTCTGGAACGGCATCAAGCAGCCTAACCGCAACCTGCTGCTGTGGCGCGACAAGACCGTCGATGGCCTGAAGACCGGCCATACCGACGAGGCTGGCTACTGCATGGTGTCCTCGGCTGTCCGTGACGGCATGCGCCTGATCGCCGTCGTCTTCGGCACCAGCAGCGAAGTGGCCCGTGCCGCTGAAACCCAGAAGCTGCTGACCTACGGTTTCCGCTTCTTCGAAACCCAGACCTTCTACCAGAAGGGCACCGAACTGGCCCAGGCCCAGGTCTGGAAAGGCACCACCAATCAGGTGAAGGCCGGCCTGGCCCAGGACCTGACCATGACCTTGCCTAAAGGCCAGCTCAAGAAGCTCGCTGCCAGCATGACCATGAACCCGCAACTGACCGCTCCCATCGCCAAGGGCGACGTGATCGGTAAAGTCGAAGTCAAACTGGACGACAAAGTGGTGCACAGCGCCGACCTGATCGCTCTGGACGCGGTCGAGGAAGGTGGTATCTTCCGCCGCATGTGGGATAGCATCCGTCTATTCTTCTACGGCTTGTTCAACTGATTGAAGTGTTGACCTGCATGGCCTCGTTCCCATCCGGAGCGGGGCCATGTGCGTTACCACGGCTTACGAGGCCGTTACCCCATGACAGACTCTGAAGTAAAAGCGCCAAAGATCGAATTCCCTTGCGCGGATTATCCGATCAAGGTCATCGGCGACACCGGCGTGGGTTTCAAGGACCGGATCATTGCGATCCTTGAAAAACATGCCACCGTTGACCACAAGACCCTGGCCGAGCGCCAGAGTACCAACGGCAAGTACACGACGATCCAGTTGCACATCATTGCCACCGGTCAGGAACAGCTCTACGACATCAACAGCGAGCTGCGCGCGACCGGTTTCGTGCACATGGTGTTGTGATGCCGGGCACGCTGGGCTTTCGCGAGCTGGGCACGATGGCTTACGAGCCGGTCTGGCATGCCATGCAACGCTTCACCAACGAACGCGGCACCACCGCCGACGATGAAGTCTGGCTGGTGGAACACCCGCCGGTGTTCACCCAGGGCCAGGCCGGCAAGGCCGAGCACCTGCTGCTGCCGGGGGATATCCCGGTGGTGAAGGTCGACCGGGGCGGGCAGGTGACCTACCATGGCCCTGGCCAATTGGTCGCCTACCTGTTGCTGGATGTGCGCAAGCTGGGGTTTGGCGTGCGTGAGCTGGTCACCCGCATGGAGACATGCCTGATCGAGCTGCTGGCCGGCTACGGTGTGACGGCGGCGGCCAAGCCGGATGCGCCGGGTGTCTATGTCGACGGGGCGAAGATCGCCTCCTTGGGATTGCGAATCCGCCACGGCTGTTCGTTTCATGGCCTGGCGCTGAACGTGGACATGGACCTTGCGCCATTTCGACGGATTAATCCCTGTGGCTACGCGGGACTGGCGATGACCCAGTTGAGCGAGCATGCAGGATCGATTGAATTTGCCGAGGTAAGTGCCCGGCTGCGCGCGCAGCTCGTCAAACACCTCGACTATGCTGAGCAGACGACCCTCACGGGCGGAATCGACTGATATGACTACTGATGCAGTGCAAACCATTATCCCGACGCAGGACGTCACCGAGCGTCCGGCCCCACGTGCCAAGGTAGAGGCCGGCGTCAAGCTGCGCGGCGCCGAGAAGGTTGCACGCATCCCGGTCAAGATCATTCCGACCACCGAATTGCCGAAGAAGCCTGACTGGATCCGCGTGCGCATCCCGGTGTCCCCGGAAGTCGACCGGATCAAGGCCCTGCTGCGCAAGCACAAGCTGCACAGCGTCTGCGAAGAAGCCTCCTGCCCGAACCTGGGTGAGTGCTTCTCCGGCGGCACCGCCACGTTCATGATCATGGGCGACATCTGCACCCGTCGCTGCCCATTCTGTGACGTCGGCCACGGCCGTCCGAAGCCATTGGACACCAACGAGCCGGAAAGCCTGGCCATCGCCATCGCCGACCTGAAGCTCAAGTACGTGGTCATCACCTCGGTGGACCGCGACGACCTGCGTGACGGCGGTGCCCAGCACTTTGCCGACTGCATCCGCGAGATCCGCAAGCTGTCGCCGAACGTTCAGCTGGAAACCCTGGTGCCCGATTACCGTGGCCGCATGGACATCGCCCTGGAAATCACCGCGGCCGAGCCGCCGGATGTGTTCAACCACAACCTGGAAACCGTACCGCGCCTGTACAAGGCCGCGCGTCCGGGTTCGGATTACCAGTGGTCGTTGACCTTGCTGCAACGCTTCAAGCAGATGATGCCGCACATTCCGACCAAGTCTGGCTTGATGCTGGGCCTGGGTGAGACCGATGAGGAAGTCATCGAGGTCATGAAGCGCATGCGTGAGCATGACATCGATATGCTGACCTTGGGCCAGTACCTGCAGCCTTCGCGTAGTCACCTGCCGGTGCAGCGTTTTGTGCATCCGGATACCTTTGCCTGGTTTGCTGAGGAAGGGTACAAGATGGGCTTCAAGAACGTGGCTTCGGGGCCGTTGGTGCGGTCTTCGTATCATGCGGATGAGCAGGCTAAGTTGGTCAAGGCTGAGCTGCTCGGGTCCTGATTTTTTAGCGTTGGTTTTTGGGGTGGTGTGTATATCCGTTTTTGCGTAACGGCGGCTGACGGTTCCGCTCTTACAGCGGGTCACTTTTGGAAAAGCCCGGAAGCCGGCCCAGTCAAAAGTAACCAAAAGCGCTTTGCCCCACCACTCGGTGCCTCGCCTGGGCTCGGCATGCCTTCACTCCGGCATTGGTTCGTGGGCCGCCGCGAAGGGCCATCCATGGCCCAGCGCGGCTAACCCGGCATCCATGCCGGGTTGCCCACGAACCAATGCCTGCGTTCAGCCATCGTGGTTAACGGGGCGCCCCAGATCAAGATCAAAAGCCAAAGCGAGGCGGCCTTAGAGCCGACCTGGTTCTTGGTGAGACCGCGTTTCCCCTGTGGGAGCGGGCTTGCTCGCGAAAGCGGTGTGTCAGTTTGCGGTGATGTTGGATGTGCCGGCCCCATCGCGAGCAAGCTCGCTCCCACAAGGGGTAGCGGTGTACATGAGTTTTGTGGCTGCTGAAGATCCAATGTGGGAGCGAGCCTGCTCGCGAAGGCGATGTCACAGTCGATGAGGATGTTGGATGTGCCGGCCCCATCGCGAGCAAGCTCGCTCCCACAAGGGGTAGCGGTGTACATGAGTTTTGTGGCTGCTGAAGATCCAATGTGGGAGCGAGCTTGCTCGCGATAGCGGTGGCACAGCTACGTAAATGCTGGATGTGCCGCGCTTTGGCTTTGCTTTGCTTTGCTTTTGCTTTTGATCTTGGGCGCCCCGTTAAACCACGCTGGCCGAACGCAGGCATTGCGCAGTGGGCATCCCGGCATGGATGCCGGGTTAGCCGCGCTGGGCCATGGATGGCCCTTCGCGGCGGCCCACGGAGCAATGCCGGAGTGAGGGCACACCGAGCCTAGGCGAGGTGCCAAGTGGTGGGGCAGAGCGTTTTTGGTTACTTTTGGCGCTCTTTCCAAAAGTGACCCGCCGTAAGGGCGGAACCGCCAGCCGCCGTTACAAAAAAAACGGATATACACACGATCAAGAAAACTGGGAACCCCATGGCCCTAACCCCACAC
>NZ_JAHBCZ010000029.1:0-65343 GCF_019956035.1 Pseudomonas sp. A-RE-22 | reverse complement strand
AAACCCAGGCATTGGTGGTGCTTGCTCGCAAGCTCTGCCGGGTGGCATTTGCCTTGATGAAAAATCAGAGCGAATACCAGCCGAAGCCTATGTTGCAGGGTTGCCCTGCAACATAGAATCTCCCACATTGGATCTTCAGCAGACACAAACTCCATGTGCACCTGGCCCCCCTGTGGGAGCGAGCTTGCTCGCGATGAGGCCGGTACATCCAACATCTTCATCGACTGTGACACCGCCTTCGCGAGCAGGCTCGCTCCCACATTGGGTCTTCAGAAGCCACAAACTTTATGTACACCGCAGCCCCCTTGTGGGAGCGGGCTTGCCCGCGAAGAGGCCGGCACATCCAACATCTTCATCGACTGTGACACCGCCTTCGCGAGCAGGCTCGCTCCCACATTGGATCTTCAGCAGACACAAACTCCATGTGCACCTGGCCCCCCTGTGGGAGCGAGCTTGCTCGCGATGAGGCCGGTACATCCAACATCTTCATCGACTGTGACACCGCCTTCGCGAGCAAGCCCGCTCCCACAGGGGAAACGCGGTCCCACCAAGAACCAGGTCGGCTGTTAGGCCGCCTCGCGGCGGGCCCACGGAGCAATGCCGGAGTGAGGGCATGCCTAGCCTAAGCAAGGCACCAAGTGGTGGGGCAAAAGCGTTTTGCTTACTTTTGACTGGGCCGGCTTCCGGGCTTCTCAAAAGTGAGCCGCCGTCAGGGCGGAACCCTAAGTCGCCGTTACCGCAGCAACGGATATACACCCCAACCCGACGAGCAAATACCCAGCCTCTGTGGCATCTACCTCGTCGTAGCTGTTCTGGTTGCTGAGTATCAGGCAGGTTCATCCCGGGTGGGGCCCATCACTCAACTCCGCTATCCTGAGCCTCACGTTCATTCATCGAGCCTTTTCATGCTTGAAGTCCGCGATGTCTTCAAAAGCTACCCCACGCCCCAAGGCCCATTGCCGGTGCTGCAAGGTATCAACCTGACCCTGATGCCCGGCAGCAGTCTGGCGCTGATGGGGGAGTCGGGCAGTGGCAAGAGCACCTTGCTGCATCTGGTCGCTGGGCTGGACAAGGTCGATCGCGGCAGCATTCGCAGTGGCGAGTATCGGCTAGATGGCATGAGTGAAAGCCAGTTGGCGAATTGGCGACGCACGGAAATCGGCTTGGTGTTCCAGCAGTTCAACCTCATCAGCAGCTTGTCGGTGGAGGACAACCTGGCGTTCCAGGCGCGTCTGTGCGGTCGTTATGACGCAGCTTGGCAAGCCCATCTGGTGCAGCGGCTCGGGCTTTCGGCGCTGTTGCGGCGTTATCCCGAGCAACTGTCCGGCGGTCAGCAACAGCGGGTGGCGCTGGGGCGGGCGTTGGCCTCGCGACCGCCCTTGTTGCTGGCCGATGAACCCACCGGCAGCCTCGACGAAGCCACCAGCGACGAAGTGCTGCAACTGCTGCTTGAACTGCTGGAGGGGAGCCCCACCAGTCTGCTGATGGTGACCCACAGTCCACGGGTGGCGGCTCGCCTGGCCCAGCGCGTGGTGTTGCACGGCGGGCAGTTGGCGCAGGTGGCCCAGGGGTGATGATTTTTCGCCAGACCCTCAAGGCCCTGCTCAGCCATTGGCGCCAACACCCGGTGCAATTCTTCAGCGTACTGACTGGCCTGTGGCTGGCCACCAGCCTGCTCACTGGCGTGCAGGCGCTGAACAGTCAGGCCCGGGACAGCTACGCCCGGGCCAGCCAATTGATCGGCGGCGAACCCCAGGCCAGCCTCAGTGCACCCGGTGGCGGCACCTTCCCCCAGCAATGGTTTGTCGAGTTGCGGCGCCAGGGCTGGCCGGTGTCGCCAGTGTTGCAGGCTCGGGTGCTGCTCAAGGACCAAGAGGATCAGCGTCTGCAACTGATGGGCATCGACCCGGTGTCGCTGCCGCCCGGTGCCGCGCTGGCGGGGCAGGCACGAGAGATGAGCGAGGTGGTGGCCTTCTTTACCGACCCCGGCCGCACCTGGATCGCCCCGCAAACCTTGCAAGCCCTGGGGCTGACCGAGGGGGACCGCCCCCGGAGCGTCGATGGGCAATCCCTGCCACCGCTGCATGCCCAGGAGGACATGGCGCCGGGCGTGCTGTTGATGGACATCGGTTTTGCCCAACAGGTACTCGGATTGCCGGAGCAACTGTCACGGCTGCTGTTGCCTGCCACGTTCAGCGCCGCGTTACCGGAAGCGTTCAACGGTCGCCTGCAACTCAAGCACGCCGATGAAGAAAACAACCTGTCGCGCCTGACCGAAAGTTTTCACCTGAACCTCGACGCCTTGGGTTTTTTATCCTTCGTGGTGGGGCTGTTCATCGTTCACGCGGCCATTGGCCTGGCCCTGGAGCAACGCCGCAGCCTGTTGCGAACACTGCGCGCCTGTGGCGTCAGTGCGCGGGTACTGGTCACCAGCCTGACCATCGAATTGGGCGCGTTGGCCTTGCTGGGCGGGATCGCCGGGGTGCTCAGCGGCTATTGGCTGGCGAGTCTGTTGTTGCCCGATGTCGCGGCGAGCCTGCGGGGGTTGTACGGCGCCGAAGTGGCCGGACACTTGAACCTCAGCCCATGGTGGTGGTTCAGCGGTGTCGGCCTGAGTCTGCTCGGTGCGTTGCTGGCCGGCGCTGACAGTCTTTTGCGGGCGGCGCGCCTGCCCTTGCTGGCGCTGGCCAACCCCCAAGCCTGGCATCAGGCCCATGCGCGATGGCTGCGACGCCAGGGGTGGGTGGCTACGGTGGCGGCGTTGATTGCCGCATCGGCGTTGATCTGGGGCGATAGCCTGGCCAGCGGTTTTGTCCTGATGACCGCCTTGTTGCTGGGCGCGGCGCTGGCCTTGCCGGTGTTGCTCAACAGTGCGCTGAAGCGGCTGTTGCGCCGCAGCCGCTCGGTGCTCGGGCAGTGGTTTCTTGCCGATTGCCGCCAGCAATTGCCGACGCTGAGCCTGGCGTTGATGGCCTTGTTGCTGGCGCTGGCGGCAAACATCGGCGCTGGCAGCATGACCGCCGGTTTCCGCCAGACTTTCAGCAACTGGCTCGAACAACGGTTGACCGCCGAGCTGTACATCAACCCGCAGACCCCGGCCCAGGCGGAGGAACTGCACGCCTGGCTCAAGCAGCAACCGGCGATCACTGCCATCGTTCCCCTCTGGCAAGTCTCGGTCCCGTTGCAGGGCTGGCCGACGGATATCCACGGCATCATCGATCATCCCCACTATCGACAGCATTGGCCGCTGCTGGAATCGGCCGGCGACAAGCCGTGGGAGCAACTGGCTGCCGCCGACACCCTCATGCTCAGCGAACAACTGGCCCGGCGCCTCAAGGTGAGTATCGGCGATCAGTTGACCCTGCCGACGCCGCAGGGGCCATGGGCACTGCGAATCGTCGGCATTTACGCCGACTACGGCAATCCCAAGGGCCATGTGCTGGTCAACGTCGACCACTTGCTGGCGCACTGGCCGAACCTGACGCCGAACCGTTTCAACCTGCGCATCGAACCGTCCGAGATCCCGGCGCTACTGACAGCGTTGCAAGGCCGGTTCAGCCTGGATGACAGCCGCATCGTCGACCAGGCCCGGCTCAAGGGCTGGTCGACCCAGGTGTTCGAACGCACCTTCGCCGCTACCGCCGCCCTCAACAGCCTGACCCTGGCGGTGGCCGGGGTGGCGTTGTTCATCAGCTTGCTGACTCAGAGCCAGAGTCGTCTCGGCCAGTTGGCGCCGCTGTGGGCGCTGGGGGTGACGCGCCGGCAGTTGATGCTGCTCAACCTCGGCCAGACCTGGCTGTTGGCGCTGCTGACCTTGGTCCTGGCGTTGCCGCTGGGCATCGCCCTGGCCTGGTGCCTGGACACGGTGATCAACGTGCAGGCCTTCGGTTGGCGCCTGCCGTTGCGGGTGTTCCCGTTGCAACTGGTGCAGTTGCTGGCCCTGGCGATGCTCGCCACGCTACTGGCATCGGCCTGGCCGCTGTATGCGCTGTACCGCACGCAGCCGGCGGATTTGCTGAGGACTTTTGCCCATGAAGATTAGAGTCGGCGTGTTGCTGCTGCTGGCGTTGCTCAGCGGTTGTGATGACTCCGCGCCAGCGCAAAAGGGCTTTGCCGGCCTCGGCGACCAAGCTGTCGCGTTCACGCCGGTTGTGCCTGGGCGGGTGTTCAGTTTCCCCGCCGACCATGGCCTTCATGAAGGTTTTCGCATCGAGTGGTGGTACGTCACCGCCAATCTCAAGGATGCCCAGGGGCATGAGTTCGGCGTGCAATGGACGCTGTTTCGCAGTGCCTTGAGTGCCGCACCCCAGGCCGGCGGCTGGCGCAACCAGACGATCTGGCTCGGCCACGCGGCGGTCACATCCGCCACCGTGCACCATGCCGCCGAGCGTTATGCACGAGGCGGGGTGGGGCAGGCCGGGGTGCAGGCGGTGCCCTTCAATGCCTGGATCGACGACTGGCAGTTCGGTACCCAGGCTTCAGGGGACGAGCCGTTGGCGGACATGCAATTGAAGGCGCGCGACCCACGCTTCAGCTATGCATTGCGGCTGACGTCGAGCCGGCCGCTGGTGTTGCAGGGCGATCAAGGTTTCAGCCAGAAATCCGAACAGGGGCAGGCGTCGTACTACTACAGCCAGCCATTCTTCCAGGCCAGCGGTGAATTGGAAATCGATGGCCAGCGTTACGCGGTCAGCGGCCCGGCCTGGCTCGACCGCGAATGGAGCAGCCAGCCCCTGACCGCAAACCAGACCGGCTGGGACTGGTTTTCCCTGCACCTGGACAACGGCGAGCACCTGATGCTCTACCGCATGCGCCACAAGGACGGCGAGCCGTATCTCACGGGCACCTGGATCGACGCCCAGGGCCAAGCGCAAACCCTGCACGCCGGGGAAATCAGCCTCGTGCCTCAGGAAACCGCCAAGGTCGCCGGACGCTCTATGCCGGTCGGCTGGGCGATCAAGATCCCCAGCAAGCAACTCGACATCACCCTCCACGCGCTCAATCCCAATGCCTGGATGAACCTGCGCATTCCCTATTGGGAAGGACCGGTGCGACTGCGTGGCAGCCAGGGCGGCACCGGTTACCTGGAAATGACCGGCTACTGAGAATCGCCGGAACTCCCCGCGAACGCCGACCCTCATAGTTTATGAATGTCTCGCAGGAGCCCGTCATGAGCGATGACCTCAAACTTCCGTCGCTGGCCGATTGGCAGCGATTGTTCGACGACAAGGCCTACTGGCAGCAGTCCCCCGATGCTCACTTCACCGAACTGATGCGGGTGGCCAATGACCTGTTCGGTCAGGGCGCCATCGACCTGGCGCAGTGGCAGATCTTGAAGACCAAGGCCGAACAACTGCACCAGCGCTCTCCGGATGCCAACGTCGCTGAAGAAGTCGCCGACCCCGACGCCTGATCCCAGGCCTGAAAGATTCAAGGAGTTCGCCATGCAGCACCGCCCCGATCAAACCCGGCAAAACCCCGACGCCCCGGCATTGCCCGGTGAAGTGGAACGCGATAACGATGCCTTGCGGCCCAATGACCCGGCCAAGCGTAAACAACAGCACGGTGACCCTGAGGCAGGGGATACCGATGCGCAGAAAACCGGTCGGCGTGGCTGAGGTTTGTCACGTCGACCGGCATTAAAAAAAGTTTTTTAATGACTGTTTAACTTTGTTTGGATGTGTTCGCGGCAGATAACTTTTGTACTTATTCTTGTTTTTGTATAGCTGCTGTACAGCGCTATGTAGCGGTGCCGTCCAAACACAAAATCATGGCGAGGGAGCTGGCTCACGCTTTGCTGTGTAGGAGCCGCGGAGGAGCGGCGTAGGAGCTGTCGAGTGCAACGAGGCTGCGATCTTTCCCCAAACACTTGAATCTCAAGCGAAAGATCAAAAGATCGCAGGCTTCGCCAGCTTCTGCAGAGATCGCGGAGATAGTTGTAACAATGAATAATTATTTAAACGGGCGTGCGGACATATTCGGAAAGTTCCATTATTATTATTCGCGTTCGCCCAGTGTCAGGCTCTTTACCAGTGCATGGATTGCCGAGGCCATCGCACTGGGCGAACACCACCCTGAATCAACAACTATCGATTATTTTCAACTGCACATCGACCTGCAGAATTGGCCGATGCGTGAGTGGCTGCCTCCGATTCAACCAGCGGCCTGCGAGCGCCAGTCATCGGAGCCCGAGGTACCGCTGACTTCGTGGGTCCAGGTGATTTTGCGATACGTGAAGTGCACGTCCTCCAGATGGGTGAAGTGTGAGTTTTCCGGGTTCTGGCAGTTGAGCATGTAGTCCTTGATATCGACGATGATCGCGTCCTCCAATGTGGTGGTGTAGTAGTGCTCCTGGGTGCCTGCGGCCGAAGTGCGGTACCACTGGATCTTGACTTCCTCCAGGCGTTCGCCGCTCGTCAGGGCGACCTGAAGCAGTGGCGAGGCTTTGTCGAATACCTTGGTGATGGTCAGGGGTTTGTGTATGCGCTGACCGGTTGGCTGACCGGATTGAGGGTCGCGAGGGATGGTCACTTGGTGCTCGAAAGCCTGCACCATGACCTGATCTTCATGACCCTCTTGATAGGTGTTGCCCACTGAATCGGCGGTAAACGCACCGGCAGTGATCAGGCCTTGTTTAGTGCCTTTAACGGACATGTACGCGGGGGTAGCCAATGGATGCTCTCCTTCCTGGATAACGATAGGGCCTGGGACGGGAGTCGCCCCGAGGTGGCCTCACGGATATCAAGAGCTATGCCATTTTTTAAAAATCTATATATATCAATAGGTTGATCTTCTATCGGGAAGCGCCTCCCTGCAGGCAAGCGAGAAATCGCTCAGAGGTTTGCTCGGCCCATTGCAGTTCCTCGCGGCCCGATCAGACACCGCGATACCCGGGCCGGGTGGCTGAGAAAGGCGCGCTGCGCGCACGCCTCTCAGGCAGTTTTTTGCCGTTTTGTCCTTCAGCTTATTCCTACACGCGCAATGCAGACCGGCACTCATCGATGGAGCGCTGTTGCGTCTGGGCGTACAGCCACAGCTCATCGATGGTCGCTCGTCCCAGCGCCTCTTCGAAGGCCTGGCGATTGGACTGGCCGGCATAATGACTCTGGGCGGCATCGCCGAGGTTCGACTGGAAAATGCCGGCGGCGCTGACGGGCAGGAAGTCCTCGTACACCAAGGGTTCGGCGCGCAGGTATTGCTGTTCAAGCAAGTGCTCCAGGGAGACGGCTTGCTCAAGTGTGCCCTTGGCGGCGAGGCCCTTGGGGGTGACGAAATAGCGGAAGTACGCCAATGCCTGTCGGCGCAGTTCGTCGTGGTTGTCAGGGAATTCGACAAAGTGTTCGGCCATCAGCCGGTTGTAGCGTTCGGCGTTGGCTTCGTTGGGAAACTCCCCCAGCGCATCACGCGCGGCGTTCAGCAATTGATCGTAGAGCGCACGGCCCTTGGGCGTGAGGGCGGCGCCGCGTTGTTCGATTTCGCCGAAGCGGGCGCTGTGGCTGCCTTGGGACTGTGGCTGGTCGGTGAAGGCGACGGGTTCGTCGAGTGCCTTGAAACTGGTCTGGCGCAGCAGGATCGGGCATTGGCGGCGGGGTGGGCCTTCGATCACGGCCTTGGGGGTAATGCCGTGCATGGGCATCCGGGCCTGGACGATGTCGATGTCCAGGGTGCGCGGCGTCAGATGATTGATGTGCGGGCCCTTGAACGCCACCACGTCGGCGATCAGGCGATGCTGGGCGCTCAATTGTCGGTACTGTTCGGCGGTGACGGTGGCGCTGTGGTGCCAGCGAAAGGTTTCCAGGGCCTGTAGGACGAAGTCCTCAGCCTGGGACTCGCTCAGCCCTCCCTGGTGTTCGGCCAGCTCAATGAGCTCAAGGGCGCTGGGGGTGAAGATCTGTCGTTTGTCCAACACCGACTCGGCAAAGGCCCGAAGCTCGGCGTTCTCGATCAGTTCCAGGCGCAGCAGCGAGGTAAACACCCGGAACGGGCTGATCTGCAACGCGCTTTCGTGCACGGCGCGAAAGGCGGTGGAATGCACCGGCACCCCGGCAGGCGTGAGGTCGTAGTAGCCCACCGGCTGCATGCCCATGACCGCGAACAGACGCCCCAGGGTCGCCAGCTCGGCGGCGGTGCCGACGCGGATCGCGCCGTGGCGTTCCAGGTCCAGGCGCTCGAGTTCGCCGGTGCTGCGCAGGTGTGCGGCCAGGACCGGGTCTTCGGCCAGCACCTGGGCGTTGGTGTGCTCCACCAGCTTCATCAGGGCGCCATACAGCGGCACCTCGTCGCGGTACATGTCGGACATCGCCCTGGAGAAGCGTTGGCGGATCAGGTCGGGGCTGACGAAGCTCATCGTAAGAATTCCTGGCGAGGGCTGTGGGAAAGATAGACGAAAGATCGCAGCCTTCGCCGGCCCCGGCAAACGAAGAATCTTCAGGACTTCATTCTGCCAGGGACTGATCCACCAGCTCGATCCAGTGCCGCACGGGCGTGCGACCGGCGCCGTCGAGGTGGTTCTGGCAGCCGACGTTGGCAGTGACGATCAACTCCGGCTGGCCGCTTTCCAGCGCATTGAGGCGGTTGTCCCGCAGTTGCCGCGCCAGGGCCGGCTGGGTCAGTGAATAGGTGCCGGCCGAGCCGCAACACAAATGGCCGTCGGGCACCTCGGTGAGGTTGAAACCCAGCCGCGTCAGCAGCGCCTCGATGCTGCCGCCGAGTTTCTGCGCATGTTGCAAGGTGCAGGGACAATGCACGGCAATGCGCTGGTTCCTGGCCGCGCAGATCTGTTCCAGTGGTTCCTTGCCGAGCACTTGCACCAGGTCCAGCGCCCGTTCACTCACCTGTCTGGCCTTGGCGGCGTAGGCCGGGTCATGTTCCAGCAGGTGTCCATAGTCCTTGATGAATGCGCCGCAGCCGCTGGCCGTCTGGACGATGGCTTCAGCGCCGTTTTCCAGGTGTGGCCACCAGGCGTCGATATTCTGTCGGGCGCGATCCAGCCCAGTGGCCTGGGCGTCGAGGTGATAATCCAGGGCGCCACAGCAGCCGGCCTGCGCACAGTTGATCACGCTGATGCCGAGTCGATCCAGCACTCGTGCTGCCGAGGTATTGGTGTTGGGCGACAGGCCCGGTTGCACGCAACCTTCGAGCATCAACACCGTACGTCGATGCCGCAGAGGCGGGCGCTCGCCGTGAGGCGGGGAAGGGCGGGGCAACTTGGCGCTCAGGTTCGCTGGCAGCAACGGACGGAAGATCGCTCCAATACGCAGCAGGGCCTTGAACCGATCGGGGCTGGTGGCCAGGCTTCGCAGCCCCAGGCGCAGCGCGCGTTGGCCGGCGGGACGCGGCACGGCTTGGTCGACCACCGCCCGGCCGATGTCCAGCAGGTTGTGGTAATCCACGCCGGACGGGCAGGTGGTCTCGCAGTTGCGACAGGATAGGCAGCGATCCAGATGCAGCTGGGTGCTGGCCGTCGCCGGCTGGCCTTCGAGCACTTGCTTGATCAGGTAGATGCGTCCGCGCGGGCCGTCCAGTTCATCGCCGAGCAATTGGTAAGTGGGGCAGGTGGCATTGCAGAAGCCGCAATGCACGCAGCTGCGCAGGATCCGTTCGGCTTCTTCGGCGCGGGGTAGATTTTTGCTTTCCTCACTGAACCGAGTCTGCATAGGTAGTGTCCTGTATCACAAATGCTGTTTCTTTTTGACGGCGTCTGTTGTCGTCATGCTGCGTTGCCGCTTCTCGCCATAGCGGGCTATGACTCGTCGCGGCGCCTTGCCTGACGACAACAGCCACTCGTCAAAAAGGAACGCATTTGCGACACAGGACACTAGAACTCCAGATACATCCGACCAGGGTTGAAAAGCCCCAGGGGATCGAGCTGGGCCTTGAGCTGCCGGTGATAGCGCAGCAGCGCCGGGGCCAGTGGCTGGAACGGTGTGTCGCTGGCACCCTGACGATAGCAGGTGGCATGGCCACCGACTTCATGGGCCAGGGTTTGCACCGTGTCGGCCTCGGTTTTCAACCAGCGTTGGGCGCCGGCCCAGTCGATCAACTGCGCGCCGGGCAGGATGAGCGGCCCGGTATGGTTGGGCAGAGACAGGCGCCACAGCGGCAAGCCTTCATCGAAGAAGGCCAACTGATGTTCATTGAGTGCCGTCCAGTATTGATCGTCGATCAGCTCGCCACCGAAACGCTGATGAGCAGCGCTGACCGAGCCTTCGCCACCCTCCAGGCGCAGGTGCAGGCAGTCGCCGTCATGGCTGGCGGCGCTGATGGGCAGGGGCTGACGGCCCCATTCGGCGAGTTTTTCCAGGGCCTCGGTGCTGTCCAGTTCCAGGCGGATACTCAGGCTGTGACGGGGCTTGGGCAGGACCTTCAAGGAAACTTCGGTGATCACCCCCAGGCAACCGAAACTGCCGGCCAACAGGCGCGACAGGTCGTAGCCGGCGACGTTTTTCATCACCTCGCCGCCGAAACGCAGCAACGTGCCGTGGCCACTGATCAGCCGCGTGCCCAGGACGAAGTCGCGCACCGAACCGGCCCATGGGCGACGCGGCCCCGACAGCCCGGCGGCGACCATGCCGCCGACCGTGGCGTCGTCGCCAAATGCTGGCGGTTCGCAGGGCAGCCGTTGCCCGGCGGCGTCCAGGGCGGCAAGCAGTTCCTGCAGCGGGGTGCCGGCACGGGCCGTGATCACCAGTTCGGTGGGGTCGTAGTGGACGATGCCGCGATGGACGCGGGTGTCCAGCACCTCGCCGGCCACTTCGCGTCCCAGGAAAGCCTTGCTGTTGGACCCCTGGATGCGCAGCGGCGTGGCGTCGGCCCGGGCGCGATTGACCTGTTCGAGCAGCAGGTCGCTGGCGTCCTGGTCGGCTTCGCGGCTCATCAGAAACGCTCCAGTTCAGGAAACGGCAGTTGTCCGCCATGGATGTGCATGGCACCGAATTCGGCGCAGCGGTGCAGGGTGGGGATGTTCTTGCCGGGGTTGAGCAGGCCTTGGGGATCGAATGCTGCTTTCACCGCGTGGAACAGGTTCAGTTCGTCGCTGTTGAATTGCGTGCACATCTGATTGATTTTTTCCCGGCCGACACCGTGTTCGCCAGTGATGCTGCCACCTACCTGGACACACAGTTCGAGGATTTTCCCGCCCAGGGTTTCGGCGCGCTCCAGTTCGCCGGGCTGGTTGGCATCGAACAGGATCAGCGGGTGCATGTTGCCGTCACCGGCGTGAAAAACGTTGGCGACGCGCAGGCCATGCTCGGCACCGAGGCTGGCGATGCGCTGCAGTACCTCGGGCAGGGCACGTCGCGGGATGGTGCCGTCCATGCAGTAATAATCCGGCGCCAGGCGACCCACCGCCGGGAAGGCGTTCTTGCGCCCGGCCCAGAAGCGCAGCCGCTCGGCCTCGTCCCGCGCCTGGCGCACCTCGGTGGCCCCGGCCTGCTCCAACACCTGGCGGACCCGTTCGCAATCGTCATGGACATCGGCCTCTACCCCGTCCAGTTCGCACAGCAGGATCGCTTCGGCCTCCACCGGATAACCCGCGTGGATGAAGTCCTCGGCGGCGCGGATCGCCAGGTTGTCCATCATTTCCAGGCCGCCGGGGATGATCCCGGCGGCGATGATGTCGGCTACCGCTCGCCCGGCCTTGTCCACCGAATCGAAACTGGCCAGCAGCACCTTGGCGACCTGGGGCCGGGGCAACAGTTTGACCGTCACTTCGGTGATCACCCCCAGCAAACCTTCGGAACCGGTGAACAGCGCCAGCAGGTCCAGGCCCGGCGAGTCCAGGGCTTCGCTGCCGAGGGTCAGGCGCTCGCCTTCGATGGTGAGGATTTCCAGCTTCAACAGGTTGTGCACCGTCAGACCGTACTTGAGGCAGTGCACGCCGCCGGCATTTTCCGCGACGTTGCCGCCGATGGAACAGGCGATCTGCGACGAGGGATCCGGCGCGTAATACAGCCCGAACGGCGCCGCCGCCTGGGAGATCGCCAGGTTGCGCACACCGGGCTGAAGGCGTGCGGTGCGGGCGTCGGGGTCGATGTGCAGGATCTGGTTGAACCGCGCCATCACCAGCAACACGCCGCTTGCCAGGGGCAGGGCGCCGCCGGACAGGCCGGTCCCGGCACCCCTGGCGACCACCGGCACATTCAGCCCATGGCAGAGCTTGAGCAGCGCTTGCACCTGCTCGACTCGCTTGGGCAGTACCACCAGCAGGGGCGTGGTGCGGTAGGCCGACAGGCCATCGCATTCGTAGGGCTTGAGATCTTCCTCCTGATGCAGGATGTCCAGGTCTGGAACCTGTGCCTGCAAGGCTTGAAGCAGCGCCTGTTTGTCCACCTTGGGCAAGGGGCCGTCGAGGTGTTCGTCGTAGAGGATGTTCATGAAGTCGATACCTCTGAGTCGGCTCGAATCCCTGTGGGAGCGAGCTTGCTCGCGATGGCGGTGGGTCAGCTTGCATCCAGGTTGAATGTGTCACCGCTATCGCGAGCAAGCTCGCTCCCACATGGGATTCATTTTGTTATTTTCGCATCGCCGTCACTGCCCCAGCCCCTTGAGAAATTCCCGGTACAGCGCCGCGGTTTTCCCCGGTCGTTCGACCATGGGCATGTGGCCAATACCGTCCCAGATTTCCACCCGCAAATCGGCGATACCCTTGCTCCACACCGGCACGCTGCTGACGTCGATCAGCCGGTCCTTGCGCCCCCAGAGTAGCAGCGACGGGGCGCGGATGTCGGCCAGGCGCGGTTCCATCGGCGGGCTGGCGCGAAAATCGACGAAGATCTCCGCCAGTTCCTCGCGGCGCTGTTCGTAACGTTCGGCCATTGCCGCCAGCACCACGCTGGGCACCCAGGGCGGGGAGGCCATGGTCATTGCGTAGAACGGCGCGAAATCGTCCCGCGAGTCGACGAGGAACGGGTTATGCCCGGCGGCCAGGTGGCGTTCCATGTCGCTGGCCTGGGGCGCG
Organism: Pseudomonas sp. A-RE-22; assembly: GCF_019956035.1. Classification (NCBI taxonomy): domain Bacteria; kingdom Pseudomonadati; phylum Pseudomonadota; class Gammaproteobacteria; order Pseudomonadales; family Pseudomonadaceae; genus Pseudomonas; species Pseudomonas sp. A-RE-22. The sequence goes on along the minus strand of NZ_JAHBCZ010000029.1, from coordinate 52,385 downwards.
GTGACGCCGGCCGGATCGATCAGCGCCAGGGTCAGCACGCGCTCGGGCGAGGTGGCCGCCAGCCATGCGGCGAGGTAACCGCCCATGGAATTGCCAATCACATGGACCTTGTCCAGGCCACAGGCGTCGAGCAACTCGATGACCCGCCGGGCCTGGGTCGGGATGTCATAGCCGCCGCCGGCCTTGAAGCCGGTTTCGCCATGGCCGGCCAGGTCGGGCACCACCACCCGGTAGTCGCCGACAAAATGTCGGGCGAAGCGCAGCCAGAGATTCTTGTCGGCGCTGTAGCCATGCAGCATCAGGATGCTGCCGGACGCTTCATAGGGCCCGCCTTGCCAGGTCGATACGGTCATCTCGCTGATGGGGACGGTGATCTTGTGCAACCGGTAGAGACGTGCCTCCAGCGCCATGCCCATGTCGTACAGCACATGGCCGATGCCTGGATATGTCAACCAGCTCCAGGCGATAAACACGGCAAGGACTACCCACAACACCAGCATGTTTTGCCCCCCCATGGGTCAGGACAGAATGTGATCGGCCAGTCTGAGCCGACGGGCCAGATATTCTTAAGTGAAGCTGAAACCCGAGCACATCGCGATGACATGGCGCATTTGCTTTGCTACTTGCTATGACAGCCGCCGGATGACTCATGTATAGCCAAGATCCGCGGCAGGGCCCGACATTTGAAGGAGAATAAATACCCCCTCATTCAGTGGTGGCTATTTGATGCTGCCCTGATAGACTCCAAGCTACCCCCCGTCCCAACGACTTGGGAAACCCGCGGTGCAGAGGTTCCTATGCAAAAAACGGGAAAAAAGGGACGGACGCTGGCCAGGAGGCTTTATATATCGCGCATTCTGGGCCTGACGCTGGGGTTGCTGTTGGTGAGTGCTGCCGTCTTTCCCCTCGAGCCGGCGCCGTGGGTCTGGGGTTTCATGCTGTTCAACGGCCTGCTCTGGCCACACTTGTCCTACGGGTGGGCCCGGCGTTGCTCGGTGCCGTACCAAGCCGAACACATCAACTTATTGATCGATGCGGCGCTTGGCGGCTTCTGGGTCGCGGCAATGCAGTTCAACCCACTGCCCGCAGCCGTCACGCTGGCGATGATGGCGATGAACAATGTCGCCATTGGTGGCCTGCGTTTCCTGCTCATTGGGGCCTTGGCCCAAGTGGCCGGCGTTGTCGTGGGCGTGCTGATCTTCCCGCTGACCAGCGTGCCCATGACCAGCCCGGCGCAGATCTATGCTTGTTTGCCGTTGCTGTGCCTGTATCCGATGGCGCTGGGTTGGTTCTGCTATCGCCAGGCCTACATTCTGGGCCGGCAGAAACGCGAGTTGCTGGCCCTGAGTCGCACCGACAGCCTGACTGGTTTGCTTAACCATGGCGCCTGGAAAGATCGCCTCAACGAGGAGTTCCAGCGCTGCCAGCGTCACCCGAATGACGGGGCAGGGCGCGGCGCGATTGCGCTGATCGACATCGATCATTTCAAAGCCATCAATGACACCTATGGCCATGTCGCCGGCGACATCGTGCTGCGCCAGCTTGGCAAGATGCTCAAGCAAAACCTGCGCGCCGCCGATGTGGTCGGGCGTTATGGCGGGGACGAGTTCTGTGTGATTCTGCCGGACCTGACGCTTCACAACGCCGTGCAGGCCATGGACGGCTTGCGCGAGCGCTTTGCGACGCTCAGCTATGAACAGAACCCGGCGCTGAAGGTGAGCCTGAGTATTGGCCTGGCGGCCTTCAACCCGGCTTATGGCGATGCGACCCATTGGCTCAATGATGCCGACCAGGCGCTTTACGAGGCCAAGACCGGCGGGCGCAACCGGGTCACGTGTTACCGGCATCGGCAGGTGTTGGAGGTATCGGCCATTTCTCCCTGAGGTGGCCACCTGCGGTCTAGAGCCTTGACCCATTGTCGGGTAGGGTGCCTCTGGCACTCTTTCGATACGGAACAAGGATGAAATCATGATGATGACCGCTCTTCGCTCCCGTCTGGCCGTCAGTCTTGGCCTGAGCCTGGCCCTCGGCGCCTTTGCTCCCGTTGCTTTCGCGCAGCCCCATCAACAAGTCCTGAGCGACGCCGAACAGTACAAGGGCGAGGCCCTGAAACTGCTCGAACGTTTGGTGAACATCGACTCCGGCTCAGGCTATGTGCCGGGGCTGACCCAGGTCGGTGACATTGCCATCGATGAATTGCAGAAGTTGGGCGCCACCATCGAAAAGGTGCCTAACTCGGACGGCACCCAGCACATCCTGGCGACCCTCAAGGGCACCGGCAAGGCAAAAATCCTGCTGATGGCGCACATGGACACGGTGTTCAAGGAAGGTTCGGCCGCCGAGCGTCCCTTCCACATCAAGGATGGCCGGGCCTACGGGCCGGGGGTGATGGATGACAAGGGCGGCATCGTCGCCGGGATCTACGCCTTGAAGGTGCTCAAGAACCTGGACTTCAAGAACTACGCGCAGATTACTTTCCTGCTCGACGCCAGCGAAGAAACCGGTTCGGACGCCGCCACCGACCTGATCAAGAAAACCGCCAAGGCCCATGACGTGACGCTCAACCTCGAGCCGGGGCGCCCGGCCGATGGTCTGGTGGTGTGGCGCAAGGGCAGTGCCACGGCGCTGGTGGAGGTCAAGGGCAAGGCGTCTCACGCCGGTGTCGCGCCGGAGTTGGGGCGCAATGCGGCGATGGAAGCCGCGCATCAGATCTTGCAACTGGGCCAGCTCGGCGACGCGGAAAAGAAAACCACCATCAACTTCACGGTGATCAAGGCCGGCGACCGGACCAACGTGATTCCCGACCAGGCGAGCGCCAAGGCGGATGTGCGGGCAGCGGTGCCGGAAGAGTTCGACCGCATCGAAAAAGACCTGGCCCGGGTGTCGCAGGACAAGTTGATCGCCGACACCGAAGTCACCACCAGCCTCAAGCGTGGCTTGCCACCGATGCCGCAGACGGCGGAGTCGGACCGGTTGATGGCCATGGCCCAAGGCATCTATGGCGAACTGGGGCGCAAACTCACTGAAGAAGGTAGCGGTGGGGCGGCGGATGCCAGCCTGTCGGCCGGGGTTGGTACGCCGACGCTGGATGGCTTTGGCATTGTTGGCGGCAACATCCATACGCCGGAGGAATACGCCGAAGTCGAGAGTGTGGTGCCAAGGATCTATCTGTTGTCGCGGATGATCATGGAGTTGGCTGGGCGGTAAAGCGCTGCCCATTTTTTAAAGGATCGAAACATCGCACCGTCCCGCTGTGGGAGCAAGCTTTGCTCCCACAGGGATTTGTGTTGCGCCGTTTGACCTGGTTCAGTAGACCCAAACCTCAACCCGTCGATTCCTGACCCGTCCTGCATCCTCGCTGTTGGCCGCCACCGGCATCAATGCGCCGAACCCCCGTACCTCTCGCAGCGCCACGCCGTATTTGACCAGTTCGCGCCGCACCGCCATGGCCCGCAGTTTGGACAGAAGGTCGGCCCGCGCCGGGTCGTCCTTGGCGTCGCCAAACCCCACCAGGGTCACACGCCGGTCGGTTTTGCCATGCTGCTTTATATAGTCGAGCACGCGGCCCAGGTCCTGGTGGGCCTTGTTGTCCAGGCTGGCGCTGCCTTCTTCGAAGCGGAAGTTCACGGTCAAGCGTTGGGCGTGGCGGCTCAGGGCCTGGTAACCCTCGGGCATCAATGCATTCGGCGTGACGGCCATGGCCTGGACGGTTTGGGCGATGAATCCATTGGCCGCGACGATGGTCTGGCCCTGCTCGCTTTGGGTGAACGCCACCAGCGCCTCGGCCCACGGGTTGGTCGCCTGGGGTGGCAAATAAAAGAACAGGCGCCGGGACAAGGGGTAGTCCTCGGTGGCGATCAGGTTGTTCAACGGCAACATGGGTTGGGAATCACCGTCGACAATCGCCAGTGCCTTGGCCTGGCGCACATAGGGCAAACCGATGAAGCCGATGCCTTGCGGGTCCTGGCTGACAGCGTCGGACAACTGTTCGCTGGATTCGAAGCGCCGTGCTGTAGGATCCAGCCGTTTTCCCTGTCGGCTGAGGACCAGTTCCTTGAAGGTGTCGTAGGTGCCGGACTGTTCATCTCGGGCATAAAGATGAATCGGCCCGCCAGCACCGCCCACGGCTTCCCAGGTTTTCGCCTCGCCACTGAATATCCGCGCCAGTTGCACGGTATCGAGCTGACGCAATGGGTTCTGCGGATGAAGAATAATCGCCAGGCCATCAATGGCGATGACCTGCTCGGCGGTGGGACTTTTCAGGTCGCCCAGGGACGACAGTTCCTTCAGCTCACTGTCCTTGATCGGTCGTGAAGAGGCGGCCAGGTCGGCGTTGCCCTGCTTGAGGGCGGCGAAACCGGTGCTGGAGCCGTGGGCGGCAATGTCGATTTCCACTCGCCGACCGTCAGTGGTCTGGCCGACGATCCGCTGCTCATTGTCCGTGCCGGTGATTTCGGCGCTCACTTTGAGCAGCCCCTGGCTTTCCATCAGCCCTTTGACCAGCGCCGGGCCGAGCGTTGCCCCTATGGTATTGGAGCCTTGAAGGCGCAGGGCCGGGCCGGATTCTGGAAGAGGCAAGCCGGGAACAGGCTCGCGTTCAGCGCAGATCGCCAACGGCAGCCACAACGCCATTATCCAGACCACGCACAGACGCATGCCGACACCTTCAGAACCCAGGGAAGTGCCGGGAGAATAAGTCAGGCAGATGACTAAACGATGACAGGGCGATTGCGTTCTTAAGCGCCGGACTCCATTGCTGCCAGCTCGGTCACCAGATGTTCGATCAACGCCCTCACGCGCTTGGGTTGGACGCGGGCAGTCGGGTAGACGATCTGCAGTAGCGTGCTGCCGGCCGTGAACTCCGGGAGTAACTCCACCAACCGCCCGCTCTTGAGATCGTCGCGCACATCCCAGATCGACTTGAGACTGATGCCGTGTCCCTCCAGGCACCACTGGCGTACGAGGCCGCCGTCATTGGCGATTCGCCGACCCTGGACCAACACGCGATGCACCTCGCCGCGTCGGCTGAAGGTCCATTCCCGCGCCGTATTGATGCCCAGGCGCATCACCAGGCATTCGTGTCGGGTCAGTTCGGTGGGGTGCGTTGGCGTGCCATGACGCGCCAGATAAGTGGGCGCGGCACAGACCACGCGACGGTTTTCCCCCAAGGGCCTGGCGCGCAGTGAGCTGTCGGCCAAGGCGCCATAGCGAATGGCAAAATCGAGCCCCTGGCTGACCAGGTCCACGTAGCCGTCGCCCAGGTCCAAATCCAGGCTGACATCTGGATGCTCATCGAGAAATCGCGACAGGATGGGGTCGATGTATTGGCGTCCCAAATCTTGCGGGGCACTCATGCGAATCGGCCCGCTGAGGGTTTGGGTGCCGGCGCGAATGCTGCTGTGCAACTCGCCGGCTTCGGCCAGTAACCGGCGGGCCCCTTCGACCAGCAACTTGCCTTCGTCGGTCAGGCTGATCGCACGCGTGGTGCGATTGAGCAGGGTGGCGCCGTAGTAGGTTTCCAGGGTGGCGAGCCGTTCCGAGACCGAAGCGGGGGACAGCCCCACCTCCCGGCCGGCAGCAGAGAGTCCACCTTTCTCAACGATGAGTAGAAAAAGCTCGAGGTTCTTCAGGAACATTATTCGGTAATTCCGAAATGTATTTTCGCCAGTTGATCAATTATCAGGAAAACACGCAAGGCATACCTTAGTGCCTCAGACGATTGCACTTCAGTGTTTTTTCCAGGAGTCCGCCATGGCCATTTCCGAGGTACCCGATGCTACTCACAACCCCGAACGCAGGACCTTCCTGGCCCAGGCGAGCGCTGGTGCTGCGTTGCTGGCAGCGGGGGACCTTTTGACGACGGGCTCGGCGCAGGCCGGTATCTCGACAAAAGCCGTCGGCGTTTCCAGGAGTGGCTTCTGGCCGGGCGACACCCGCTTGGTGATTTCGATTTCCATGCAATTCGAAGCCGGAGGGCAACCGCCCAAGGGGACCGACAGCCCGTTTCCCCCAGTGGATTTCCCTGACGGTGTCCCCTCCGATCCGGCGACCAATACCTGGTTTGCCTACGGCTATCGGGAAGGTATCCCACGCATGCTGGATTTGTGGGACCGCCATGACGTCAAGGTCACGTCCCATATGATCGGCGAAGCGGCGCGGCGCCAGCCGTCCCTGGCACGGGAGATTGTTGCGCGCGGTCACGAAGCGGCCGGCCATGGCCCGCGTTGGAGTTCGCAGTTTGCGATGAGTCGCGAGGAGGAACGGACGTTCCTGCGCCAGGCCGCCCAGATGGTGCAGGAGGTCACCGGGCAGCCGGTCACCGGTTACAACTGCAACTGGTTGCGCCGGGGGCCCAATACCCTGGCGTTGCTGCAGGAGCTGGGCTACCTCTACCACATCGATGACGTCAGTCGCGACGAGCCCTTCATCGAATCGGTCAATGGCAAGGACTTCGCAGTGGTCCCCTACACATTGCGCAATAACGACATCGTGCTGATCGAAGGCCGGCATTATTCGCCCCAGGCCTTCCTGGAGCAGGTAAAGCTCGATTTCGACCAACTCTACGAAGAAGCCGGCACACGGCGGCGAATGATGTCGATCAGCGCCCATGACCGTATCAGCGGCACGCCGCAAATGGTGCGGGTCTGGGATGAGTTCCTGCGTTACGCCAAAAGCCACCCGGGCGTGACGTTCATGCGCAAGGACGATATTGCCCGCTACACCCTCGCCAGTGCGCTGTCGGTGCGTGAAGCCGAAACGCTCTGAAGCCTTTTTACAAAACCGGGCCCCGGCCCTTGATCGACCCGAAGGAACCTACCATGCCGTTCTCATTCCTTGCCCTGCCTGGCGGCTTGCGCCTGGCCGGTTTTTCCCTGGCCCTGGGCCTGTCGCTGGGGGCCTCGGCCGCCACCGATGCGCTCGTGGCGCCCCAGAGTCTGATTGTCGACCAGAGCCTGTCGGCGCGGCAGGCGTCCGCCATGATCCTCGCGGCCCGGCGTTATGACACGTTCTGGCACACCGGAGACGAAGCGCTGGCCCGCGAAGCCCTGGCGCCTGGCTTCATCGACAAGACGCCACCTGCCGGGCGCAAGCAAGGCCCGGAAGGACCGTTACTGGCGTCTCGAGCCTTCCGTGGCGCAGTGCCGGATCTCAGTTGTGTCGTGGAACAGATGTTGGTGGTGGGGGATCGGGTCGTGGTGCACCTGCGCTTTCGCGGCCATTTCACCGGCACCTTTGACCAGCTCCGGGGCCAGGGCCAACCCGTGGAGTTCATCGCGACGGATATCTATCAGGTGGACCAAGGAAAAATCGTCGCCAACTGGCACATCGAGGACAACTTGAGCCTGTTCAAACAGCTGGGTGCTTTCTGACAGACAGGCTCGCCTTTGGCGAGCCGTTTTGCTGATCAGCTCAACTGCAACCAGATCGGCGCATGGTCCGACGGTTTTTCCATGCCCCGCAGTTCGTAGTCCACGCCGGCGTCCTTGACCCGCGGCAGCAGGCCGTGGGAGGTGAGGATCAGGTCGATGCGCAGGCCGCGTTTGGGCTCGTCCTCGAAACCGCGGCTGCGGTAGTCGAACCAGCTGAAGCGGTCGGTGACGTCCGGGTTCAGGTGGCGGAAGCTGTCCACCAGGCCCCAGTTCTTCAGGCGGGCCATCCATTCGCGTTCTTCCGGCAGGAAGCTGCATTTGCCGGTTTTCAGCCAGCGCTTCATGTTGTCCGGGCCGATGCCGATGTCGCAGTCTTCCGGGGAAATGTTCACGTCGCCCATCACCACCACCGGCTGGTCGTTGCTGAAGCGGCTTTCCAGCAGTTGCTGCAAATCGCTGTAGAAACGTTCCTTGGCCGGGAATTTGGTCGGGTGGTCGCGGCTTTCACCTTGTGGGAAATAACCGTTCATGATGGTCACCGGCACGCCGTTGGCATCGGCGAAGGTGCCCCAGATGAAGCGCCGCTGGGCGTCCTCGTCGTCGCCCTCGAAGCCCTTGTACAGGCTCAGTGGCACCTGGCGGGAGAGCAGGGCGACGCCGTAATGACCCTTTTGCCCGTGGTAATGCACGTGGTAGCCCAGGGCCTGCACCTCGGCCAGGGGGAATTGTTCGTCGTGGACCTTGGTTTCCTGCAGCCCGATCACGTCCGGCTGGTGCTTCTCGATCAGCGCCGCCAACTGATGGGGGCGGGCGCGCAGCCCGTTGATGTTGAAGGAGACGATCTTCATGGTCGGCTGTCCTGGCAAAACTGCGATGCTAGCTGACATGTCGGAACACGGCCAGCGTGGCAGTAGGACAAATGCGCTGCTAATGTCCTGTGGGTGTAGGAACGATCGCAACCCAATCGGGTTCGTACTCAATAAGAGCAGGGCCTCATCGAGCCTCGCCCCAGGAGAACTACCGTCATGCCTGAAACCGCCACCGCCATCGCCGACATCCATATGCTCGACAGTGGTTATTCCCGTGAAGCCCGCTCGTTGCTGTACCAGGCCTATCGCCACGAGCCGACTTTCAGCTACCTGTTCGAATCCGAGCGTCCCGGTTATGAGCAGCGGGTACGGGCCACGGTGCGTGAGCTGGTCAAGCAGCATTTTCTCCAGGACCTGCCGGCCATCGGCTTGCTGGTCAACGACCGCCTGATTGGCATCGCCCTGATCGCCCCGCCGCAGCGGCGCCTGGGCATCACCGAAAGCTGGGCCTGGCGCCTGCGCATGGTCTTGAGCACTGGTTTTCGTTGCACCCGGCGCTACCTGGAATACCACGCGGCGGTGCTGGCCTGCCTGCCGTCGGATGCGGTCCATGTATTGCCGCTGCTGGGGGTGCATCCACAGTTCCAGGGCAAGCATTTCGGCGAACAGTTGCTCGAAGCGGTTCATAACTGGTGTGCGGTGGACGAGCATTCCCAGGGCGTGGTGCTGGACACCGGCAACCCACGTTACCTTGAGTTTTATAAACGCCAGGGTTACGAGGAAATCGGTGAAGTGGCGGTAGGACCGATCCGCGAGCATGTGTTCTTCCACGCCAACCCGCAGGTCCTGCAAAGCGCAACGGCGTAGTCTGGCGAACTTTTGCGAAATGTCCGGCTCTATCAAGCACCTACGCTCGTGATAGCATCCGCGCCATGAACCTCCCAGGAAGAATGACCAGTGGCGCGCTCCTGCTGTCTCTCAGTTGCGCAGCGCTGGCAAACAGCGAATTGGAAGTACGGGTCAAGCCGTCCAACGATGAACTCAAGGCCAACGTAGAAGGTTACATCGGCGGCGTGGGTGATCGTGACGAGGAGGCCTTGCTGCGCTTCAGCCGTGGTGCCGAGGAGCAGGCGCGCAAGGCCGCCCAGGCGTTGGGCTACTACCAGCCGCAGATCGACAGTGAGGTCAAGGGCGGCAAGGACCCACGCCTGGTGCTGACCATCGACCCCGGCGAGCCTGTGCATTTGCGCAACGTCACCGTGCGCATTGATGGCCCGGCGGCATCGCTCAAAGCCTTTCGCGTACCCAGCAACGCCGCCCTCAAGCCCGGCGCGGTGCTCAACCATGGGCGCTACGAAGACGCCAAGCGAATCATCCAGAACCAGGCCTCGCGCTATGGTTTTTTCAGCGGGCGTTTCACCCAGCAGAAGCTGTTGGTTGACCCCCAGGCGGGCATTGCCGACATCGAACTGATTTACGACAGCGGCCCGCGCTATGCCTTGGGCCCGGTGAGTTTTGAGGGTGATACGCCGTTCGACGAAGATCTGCTGCAGCGCATGGTGCCGTTCAAGGCCGGCACGGCGTACGACTCCGAACTCATTGCAGAGCTCAACCAGGCCCTGCAATCGAGCGGTTATTTCGAAGGCGTCCGGGTGGATGCCGCACCGACGGCGGCCACTGACAACGTGATCCCGGTGGCGGTCAAGCTCGACACGCGCAAGCCGCGCACCATGGGCCTGGGCCTGGGTTTTTCCACCGATGTCGGCCCACGGGTCAAAGCCAATTGGACGCGTCACTGGGTCAACCCCCAGGGCCACAGTTATGGCTGGGAAGCGGAAGTGTCGGCGCCCCGGCAGAACGTCGGCCTGTGGTACGACGTGCCGCTGGATCCGCCGCTGACCGACAAGATACGTTACGCCGGCGGTTATCAATATGAAGAACTGGCCGGCACCGACAGCCTCAGCAAACTGCTCACCGTGGGCCCGGAATGGCACAGCAAGTTGCCCAGCGGCTGGCAGCGGGTGGTGTCGCTCAAGTGGCAGCGCGAGGAATATCGCCTCGGCGACGATGCGGGCCTGAGCACACTGCTGATGCCGGGCCTCAGCTATTCCTACCTGCGCAGCGACAACCGCATCGATCCGCACAACGGTTACCGCTTGCAGTTCGACACCAAGGTCGCCAAGGAAGGGCTCGGCTCGGACAACAACCTTTTATACGGCACCGCCATGGTCAAGGGCCTGACCACGGTGTTCGACAAGCATCGTTTGCTGGCGCGTGCGCAGATCGGCGGCAGCGCCACCAATGGCTACAAATCCATCCCGCCGTCCCTGCGCTTTTTTGCTGGTGGCGACCAGAGCGTGCGGGGTTACGACTACCAGAGCCTGTCGCCGGAAAACGCCGAGGGCGACCGTATCGGTGGTCGCTACATGGTCGCCGGCAGCCTCGAGTATCAATATTCAATCGCGGAAAAATGGCGGGTGGCGACGTTCATCGACCAGGGCAACTCGTTCAACAGCCTTGAACTGCCGAGCCTCAAGACCGGCGTAGGCGTCGGCGTGCGCTGGGTTTCGCCGGTGGGTCCGATTCGCCTCGACCTGGCCCATGCGATGGACGACGACGGTGGTATCCGCTTGCACTTTTCCATGGGGCCTGAGCTGTGACGCGTGGTTTGAAGATAACGCTGCTGGCGCTCGCCGGGGTGCTGGTGGCGCTCGTGCTGGCCTTGAGCGTGGTGCTGGGCACGGCATTCGGCAGCCGTTGGGCCCTCGGCCTGGTGCCGGGGCTGACCGTGGAGAATTTCCAGGGGCGGCTGGGCGGGCAGTGGAGCGCCGATCACCTGCTGTGGCAGCAGGACGCCAGTCGGGTGGAAGTGGATCGGCTGATATTCGCCTGGTCGCCGCTGTGCCTGGCACGCATGACCTTGTGCATCGAACAGCTCAAGGCCGACCAGGTCGCCTTGCAATTGCCAGCCTCTGCCGATGAGCCGAGCAGCGGCCCGATCAGCTTGCCGGACCTGGATTTGCCACTCGCCATCGAACTGGGCGACGTGCAGGTCGGCAGCCTGTCGTTCAACGGCAGCGAGCAGCTCAAGGGCCTGCAATTGGTTGCCCACTGGACCGCCGCGGGCATGCAGATCGATTCGGTGCAGTTGCAGCGCGATGAGCTGAGCCTGAAACTCTCCGGTCTGCTGAAGCCGGGCGGCGACTGGCCGTTGAACGCCGAGGGCCGGTTGACCTTGCCGGCGCCGGGCGCAACGCCCTGGGCCCTGGACCTGAAAGTCGACGGCAACCTGCTCAAGACCCTCAACCTCAAGGCCGACAGCAGCGGTTACCTGCAAGGCCAGTTGAGCGGTGAGCTGCAACCGTTGGCGGACAACCTGCCCGCCAAGGTGCGCATCACCGCCAACGGCTTCAAGGCTAGTGCCGATTTGCCCGACACGTTGTTGCTCAATCAACTGGAATTGACCGGCGAAGGCGATCTGAAAAACGGCTATCAACTGCTCGGCAAGGCGACGCTGCCCGCCGAAAAAGGGCCGGTGGCGTTGTTGCTGCAAGGCACGGTGGACGCCAACGGCGCGCAGATCGCTGGCCTGGATCTGGATGCCGGCGATCAGCAAAGCCTGAAACTCTGCGGCCAATTGGACTGGCGCGAAGGGCTGCGCGCCGAGGCGAAAGTCGCCTGGCTGGATTTCCCCTGGCATCGCCTCTATCCGCTGATCGACGAGCCACAGGTGACGCTGCGCAGCTTCGACGGCGAAGTCTCCTACACCGATGGCCAATACCTGGGCAACTTCCAGGCCGCGCTGGACGGACCCGCCGGGGCCTTCAGCCTGGGCAGCCCGTTCAGTGGCGACCTGACGCAAATCCATTTGCCGCAGCTCAAGCTCGCGGCGGGGCAGGGCAAGGCCGAAGGGCACCTGAGCCTGCAATTTGCCGAGGGCATTGCCTGGGACACGGCGCTGCAACTGTCGGCCATCAACCCGGCGTATTGGCTTGGCGAACTGCCCGGGACCCTGGCCGGGCCGTTGCGCAGCAAAGGGATGATGAAGAACGATCGCCTCGATCTCGACGCGGACCTGGACCTCAAGGGCAAACTGCGTGGCCAGCCCGCGGTGTTCCAGGCCAAGGCCAGCGGCGCTGGCGAGCAGTGGAAGCTCAGCGCGCTGGATATTCGCCTGGGGGATAACCGCATCAACGGCAGCGGCAGCCTGCAAGAGAAGCTGACCGGCCAGATCGACATCAAGCTCGCACGCCTGGCTCAGCTCTGGCCGCAATTGCGCGGCCAAGTCGTCGGCCGTGTCGACGTGGCCGGCACGCTCAAAGCCCCCCAAGGCAAGCTCGGCCTGCAAGGCACGCAACTGGCCTTCCAGGACAACCGCCTGCAAAGCCTGAACCTGGATGCGATCCTCGACAGCGCCCAGCGCGGCAAGCTCGACCTCAAGGCCAGCGGTATCCGCGCCGGCGAAACGTCACTGGGCGTGCTGACGGTCAGCGGACAGGGCGACATCAAACGGCAAGCACTCAACCTCGACTTGCAAGGGCCGCAGCTCGACACGACCCTGGCACTCGATGGCGCGCTCGACCAAGGCAATTGGCGCGGGCGCCTGGCCAGCGGCGACGTGCAGGCCGGCGGTCAAGCCTGGCGCCTGCAAGCCCCGGCTAAACTGGAGCGCCTGGCCGATGGCACGCTCAACGTCGGCGCGCATTGCTGGCGTTCAGGCGAGGCCAGCCTGTGCGGTGAGGACCAGCGGCTGATGCCGGAACCGAAGTTGCGCTATCACCTCAAGCAGTTCCCCATCGAAAGCCTGGCCCAGTGGATGCCCAAGGATTTTGCCTGGCAGGGCCGGCTCAACGCGGACCTGCAACTGGACCTGCCGGCCAGCGGTCCGAATGGCCGGATCCTGGTGGACGCCAGCGGCGGTACTTTACGGATTCGGGACAAGGAGGGCGATAAGGCGCAATGGCTGGACTTCCCCTACCAGACCCTGACGCTCAACAGCCGCCTGACCCCCAAGCGCATCGACACCGACCTGAATTTCGTCGGCGCCAGGCTCGGCGAACTGATGCTCCAGGCACAAATCAACCCCATACCGGCCAGCAAACCCATCAGCGGCTCGTTCCGCCTGACCGGCCTGGACCTGTCCGTGGCGCGGCCATTCGTGCCGATGGTGGAAACCCTCACCGGTCACCTGAACGGCAGCGGAACCTTGTCTGGTGGTCTGCTTGCGCCCCAGGTCAACGGCAACCTGGTGCTCAGCGACGGTGAAGTGTCTGGCCCGGAACTGCCGGTCAGCCTTGAAGCCTTGCAGATGCGGGCAGCGATTACCGGCGAAGCGGTGCAGCTCAATGGCAATTGGAAAAGTGGCAAGAGCGGGCAGGGCAGCCTGAACGGCAACATCGGCTGGGGCGACGCCCTGACCATGAACCTGGCCCTCAAGGGTTCGCAACTGCCAGTCACCGTCGAGCCTTATGCGGTGCTCGACGTGGCGCCCGACCTGAACATCACCATGCACGGTGAGCGGCTTTCCATTGCCGGCAAGGTCCTGGTGCCCAAAGGCGAGATCACCATCCGCGAACTGCCGCCGTCCACCGTCAAGGTTTCGGATGACACGGTGATCGTCGGCCACCAGACCGAAGAGGGCAAGGCGCCGCTGGCCATGGCGATGGACATCGACGTGATCGTCGGCCAGGACAAGCTCGCGTTCTCGGGTTTCGGCCTGACCGCCAACGTGCAGGGCCAGGTTCACATCGGCGACAACATGGACACCCGCGGCGAGCTCTGGCTCAACGACGGTCGTTATCGGGCCTACGGGCAACGGCTGACGGTGCGGCGGGCGCGGCTGCTGTTCGCCGGGCCCATCGACCAGCCCTACCTGGACATCGAAGCGATCCGCCAGACCGATGACGTGATCGCCGGCATCCGCTTGAGCGGCAGCGCCGAGCAACCGACCACGCAAATCTTCTCGGAACCGGCCATGAGCCAGGAACAGGCGTTGTCCTACCTGGTGCTGGGCCGGCCACTGAGCACCACCGGCGAGGACAACAACATGCTCGCCCAGGCAGCGCTGGGCCTGGGGTTGATGGGCAGCTCGGGGGTGACCACCAGCCTGGCCAATAACCTGGGGATCGAGGATTTCCAGCTCGACACCCAGGGCAGCGGCAATGCCACCAGCGTGGTCGCCAGCGGCAACCTGTCGGAAAAACTCAGCCTGCGCTACGGCGTCGGCGTGTTCGAGCCGGCCAACACCATCGCCCTGCGCTACAAGCTCAGCAAGAAGGTCTACCTCGAAGCCGCGAGCGGCGTCGCCAGCTCGCTGGACATCTTCTACAAGCGCGATTTCTAACCTTCCCCGAACCCCCCTTTGTGGGAGCGGGCTTGTGTGGGAGCAAGGCTTGCCCGCGATATAGGCAACTCGGTCTATCAGTCGAACCGAGGTGATGCTATCGCGGGCAAGCCTTGCTCCCACAGGACCAGCTCACACACACTTCATGTGAATAGCAAGCTAACTATTCGATTGACATTTGCTGCCTAAGCAGTAATATCTCGACATACATTCACTGCCTAGGCAGCAAACGGTGGTCAGATGAAGCATTTCACTCCAGACAACTTTCACAATTGCCATCTCGGCATGCTGCTCGGCCGCACCGCGCTGCTCAAGGACCGGATCATCGACACTCACATGGAACCTGTCGGCATCACCGCCGCGCAGTTCAAGGTGTTGATCATCATGGCCCAGTACGGCATCGAGACGCCGGCCGAGCTGTGTCGTTACCTGTCCCTGGACAGCGGCTCGATGACGCGGATGCTCGATCGCCTGGAGCAGAAAGGTTTCCTGGCCCGTGAACGCTCCGCCCAGGACCGCCGGCAAGTGCGCCTGGTGCTGACTGAAGCCGGCCAGGCCCTCGCCGATCGCCTGCCGTTTATCGGTGCCGAAGCCATGAACCAGTTGGCCGGCGCCATCAGCCCCGAGGAGCTGCAAACCCTCGAACAGATCCTCAAGAAAATTCTGCTCGCCGCCGGTGACCCCATCACCGTGTCGCGAATGGGGGAAAAATGAAGCGTAGAACCTTGCGTACCCGATTAAGCCTGGTGGTCTTGGCCATGAGCCTGGCTGGCTGTGCCAGCTACAGCGGCCTGAAGACCGAAGGCGTCAGCCTGGAGGCCCAAAGCCTCAAGGCTGGGCAATCGCTGAACGGTGTCACACTGTCGCAGGCCGCGTGGCCGAAAAGCGATTGGTGGAAGAGCCTCGGCGACCCGCAACTCGATGGCCTGATCCGTGAAGCCCTGCGCGATAGCCCGGACATGCAGATCGCCAGCGCCCGGGTTCATCAGGCCAGTGCCGCCGCCTATGCCGCCAACGCGGCGCGCCTGCCGACCCTCGATGCCAGCGGCGGCGCCAGCCGTTCGCGCCTGTCCCGTGACCAGGACCCGCAAGGGCAGGGCGGGGCATACAGCACCCTGCGCACGTTAGGTGTGGACTTCAATTACAACTTCGACCTCTGGGGCGGCCAGCGTGCCACCTGGGAAGCCGCCCTCGGCCAGGCCCGCGCCGCCGAGATCGATCGCCAGGCCGCGCAACTGACCCTGGCCGCCGACGTGGCCCGGGCCTACAGCGACCTGGGCCAGGCCCACATCATTTATGACCTGGCCTCAGAGGACCTCAAGCGCACCCGGCAGATGCTCGACCTGGGCAAGCGCCGCCTCACTGCCGGGATCGACAGCGAATATCAGTTCCAGCAGACCGAAAGCTTGGAAGCCAGCGCCGATGCAACCCTGATCGACGCAGAGAAACGCCTGCAAAGCGCCAAGATCGCCCTGGCGGTGTTGCTGGGCAAGGGGCCGGACCGCGGCAATGAAATCCCCCGGCCCAACGTGCTGCAAGCCAGCGCGGTCGCCTTGCCATCGAACCTGCCGGCCGAGTTGCTGGGGCGGCGTCCGGACCTGGTCGCGGCACGCTGGCGGGTCGAGGCGGCGAGCAAGAACATCGAGGCTGGCAAGACCAACTTCTACCCCAATCTCAACTTGAGCGCAGCCGCCGGAACCCGGTCGTTGCTGGGCGATGCGATGTTCGGTTCGGCCAGCCGCTTCTTCAATGTGGCGCCGACGGTGTCGCTGCCGATCTTCGATGGCGGCCGCTTGCGGGCGGACCTGGATGCCCGGGACGCCGATTACGACCTGGCGGTGGCGCAATACAACAAGAGCCTGGTCACGGCCCTTGGCGATGTCAGCGACACCATCAACCAATTGCGTGACATCGCTCGCCAGATCGGCGCCCAGCAACATGCCACTGATATTGCACAGAGCTCCTACGACACGGTGGTCCAGCGCTACGGCTCGGGCATCGGTAATTACCTGGACGTGCTGAGCATCGAGCAGCAATTGCTCCAGGCCCAGCGCCAACTGGCGAACCTGAATGCCGACCAGATCGATTTGTCGATCCAACTGATGCAGGCCCTGGGCGGCGGTTTCGAGGCCCAGACCCTGGCGGCGGCCACCCCGGCCGCTACCACGCCAAATAACTGATTCGAGGTACTTGTCATGGCGACTGCCGAAACGACTCAATCCGAACATGCGCAGGACGGCAACCCACGCAAGCGCAAGGTCATGCTGCTGACACTGGCGCTGCTGGTCATTCTCTCGGGCCTGGGCGTCTGGGCCTGGCACGAACTGTATGGCCGCTGGAGCGAAAGCACCGACGATGCCTATGTGAACGGCAACGTGGTGGAGATCACACCGCTGGTCACTGGCACCGTGGTGAGCATCGGGGCCGACGACGGCGACCTGGTGCGTGAAGGCCAGGTGCTGGTGCAGTTCGACCCGAACGATGCCGAAGTCGGGCTGCAAAGTGCCCAGGCCAACCTGGCCCGGACCGTGCGCCAGGTGCGTGGCTTGTACAGCAACGTCGATGGCATGCGGGCGCAGGTCAATGCGCAAGAGGCCGAAGTGCAGAAGGCCCAGGAAAACTACAGCCGACGCAAGAACCTGGCGGCCGGCGGGGCGATTTCCAAGGAGGAACTGTCTCACGCCCGGGATGACCTGACCTCGGCGCAGAACGCCTTGGCCAATGCCCGGCAACAGCTCAAGACCACCAGCGCCTTGGTGGACGATACCGTGGTGTCGTCCCATCCCGACGTGCAGTCCGCCGCCGCGCAACTGCGCCAGGCCTTCCTGGCCAACGCCCGCAGTACCTTGATCGCACCCGTCACCGGTTATGTCGCCAAGCGCACCGTGCAACTGGGCCAACGGGTGCAGCCGGGTACGGCGTTGATGGCGGTGATCCCGCTGGATCAGCTGTGGATCGACGCCAACTTCAAGGAAACCCAACTGCGCGACATGCGCATCGGCCAGCCAGTGGACATCGAAGCCGACCTGTACGGCAGCGATGTGAAGTACAGCGGCACCATCGACAGCCTCGGCGCCGGGACCGGCAGCGCATTTGCCTTGCTGCCGGCGCAGAACGCCACCGGTAACTGGATCAAGATCGTCCAGCGGGTGCCGGTGCGCATTCACATCAATGCCCAGGAGCTGGCCAAGCATCCGCTGCGGGTCGGCCTGTCGACCCTGGTCAGTGTCGACCTGCACGACCAGAGCGGCCCGGTACTGGCCCAGCAGCCACCGCAGAAAGCCTCGTTCAGCACCCAGGTCTACGACCAGCAGCTGACCGATGCCGACGCGATGATCGCCCGCCTGATCCACGACAACAGTGCGGTGGCGAGCAAGACCGTGCAGCGCTGATCGCAATTGCAGGCCAACCTCTGAAACCTGTGGGAGCAAGGCTGTTGGCTTTGCTCCCACACAGCCAACAGCCTGGCTCCCACAGGGTTTGTGTCTTGCCCTAAGGGATTTCGCCACCTTCGCTTCATAGGATTTCGCAATGAGCAATAACGCGTCTTTCACGCCGCCCAGCCTGTTGCTCAGCACCATCGGGCTGTCGCTTGCGACGTTCATGCAAGTGCTCGACACCACCATCGCCAACGTTGCCTTGCCGACTATTTCCGGCAACCTGGGTGTCAGCTCGGAGCAGGGCACTTGGGTGATCACCTCGTTCGCGGTGAGCAACGCCATCGCCTTGCCGCTTACCGGCTGGCTGAGCCGGCGGTTTGGCGAGGTGAAACTGTTTTTGTGGGCGACGATGCTGTTCGTGCTCGCGTCGTTCTTGTGTGGTATTTCCACCTCGATGCCGGAGCTGATCGGCTTTCGTGTACTTCAAGGGCTGGTGGCCGGGCCGTTGTACCCGATGACCCAGACCTTGCTGATTGCCGTGTACCCGCCGGCCAGGCGCGGCATGGCCCTGGCGTTGCTGGCGATGGTCACGGTGGTGGCGCCGATTGCCGGGCCGATCCTCGGCGGCTGGATCACCGACAGCTACAGCTGGCCGTGGATCTTCTTCATCAACGTGCCCATCGGCGTCTTCGCCGCGCTCGTGGTGCAACAGCAGCTCAAGGCGCGGCCGGTGGTCACCAGCCATCAACCGATGGATTACGTGGGGTTGATCACGCTGATCATTGGCGTTGGCGCGCTCCAGGTGATTCTCGACAAAGGCAACGACCTGGACTGGTTCGAGTCGAACTTCATCATCATTGGTGCGCTGATTTCGATCATTGCCCTGGCGGTGTTCGTGATCTGGGAAATGACCGACCGTCACCCGGTGGTCAATCTCCGCCTGTTCGCCTATCGCAACTTTCGCATCGGCACCATTGTGCTGGTGGGGGGCTACGCCGGGTTCTTCGGCATCAACCTGATCCTGCCGCAGTGGTTGCAGACCCAGATGGGCTACACCGCGACCTGGGCCGGGCTGGCGGTGGCGCCCATCGGTATCCTGCCGGTGCTGATGTCGCCTTTCGTCGGCAAGTACGCCCACCGGTTCGACCTGCGCGTGTTGGCCGGGCTGGCGTTCCTGGCCATCGGCCTGAGCTGCTTCATGCGGGCCGGGTTCACCAACGAGGTGGATTTCCAGCACATTGCGATGGTGCAGTTGTTCATGGGCATCGGCGTGGCGCTGTTCTTCATGCCGACCCTGAGCATCCTGATGTCGGACCTGCCGCCGCACCAGATTGCCGACGGCGCGGGGCTGGCGACGTTCCTGCGGACCCTGGGTGGCAGCTTTGCCGCGTCCCTGACCACCTGGATCTGGATCCGCCGGGCCGACCAGCATCACGCCTACCTGAGCGAAAGCATCAGCACTTTCGAGCCGGCCACCCGCGAAGCACTCAACCAACTCGGTGGTGCGAGTGCCCCGGCCTATGCCCGGCTCGAGCAGGTCCTCAACAGCCAGGCGTACATGCTCTCCACCGTGGATTACTTCACGCTGCTGGGTTGGGCGTTCATGGGGTTGATCGTGCTGGTGTGGCTGGCGAAGCCGCCGTTCGCGGCGAAGGCTGGGCCTGCATCGGCGGGGCATTGATCCACACACAACACCCTGTGGGAGCGTACCTGTGGGAGCAAGGCTTGCCCGCGATGCAGGCGACATGGTTCAACTGCAAGACCGTGTCATCGTTCATCGCGAGCAAGCTTTGCTCCCACAGGCTCGCGCCCACAAAGGAGATCTGCGGTCTTTAGGTGCTTGGCAACGCCAACTGCGCATTACCAAACCCAAACGGCGCCAACGCAAACCCCTGTTCGTCCACCTGCAACGCCCAGCCTTGCTTGTCCCAATCCCCCAGCACAATGCGCCGGGCGGCGTGTTCGCCCAGTTGCAACTTGTGGATGGCGGGCCGATGGGTGTGGCCGTGGATCAAGGTCTTCACGCCGTATTGCTGCATGATCCGTGGGATCTCTTCGGGCGTGACGTCGACGATGTCATTGGCTTTCATGCGTGTCTGCGTGCGGCTTTCGCTGCGCAGTTTGCGCGCCAGCTTCTGGCGGCTGCCCAGCGGCAGGTGCCGCAGGACGAACAGCGTGACCGGGTTGCGCAGCCAGCGCCGCAGCTTCATGTAGCCTTCGTCGCGGGTGCAGAGGCTGTCGCCGTGCATCAGCAGCACCGGCTCGCCATTGAACTGCACGACACTCGGGTCCTTGAGCAGGGTGCAGCCGGCCGCTTTGCAAAAGGCCTGACCCAGCATGAAGTCGCGATTGCCGTGCATCAGGAAGATGGCCGTGCCGCTGTCGCTCAATTCGCGCAGGGCCTGGCAGATGGAACGCTGGAACGGCGTCATGGCATCGTCGCCGATCCAGGCTTCGAAAAAGTCGCCCAGAATGTACAACGCTTGCGCCGAGCGGGCGCGTGTGGCGAGTAAATCCAGAAACGCCCGGGTGATGTCCGGGCGCTCCTCTTCCAGATGCAAGTCTGAAATCAGCAATATCACTCAATGATCTCGGCTTTCTCGATGATCACGTCTTCTGCCGGGACATCCTGGTGGCCGGCCTTGGACGTGGTGGAAACGCCTTTGATCTTGTCGACCACGTCGGTGCCTTCGATCACTTCACCGAACACTGCATAGCCCCAGCCCTGGGTGGTCTTGCCGCTGTGGTTCAGGAAGCTGTTGTCCGCCACGTTGATGAAGAACTGCGCGGAGGCCGAATGCGGCTCCATGGTACGGGCCATGGCAACGCTGTACTTTTTGTTCGGCAGGCCGTTGTCGGCTTCGTTCTGGATGCTTGGGCGCTTGTCTTTCTTTTCCTTCATGCCGGGCTCGAAACCGCCGCCCTGGATCATGAAGTTGCCGATGACGCGGTGGAACACGGTGTTTTCGTAATGGCCGGCCTTGACGTACTCGACGAAGTTGGCAACGGTCAGCGGTGCCTTCTCGGCGTTCAGTTGCAGGACGATGTCGCCGTGGTTGGTGGTCAGTTTGACTTTGCTCATGATCGGTACTCTTTCAAGGAATTCGTGGGTTTCGGGGCTTCACTGCCCGCAACCGGTCTGGCTGTAATCGGCCAGGCTGGGCAGTTTAGCGTGCCGGGCACGAATTTCGAGGCTGTTTTTCATCTGGCCGTCGATTAAATTCAATCGTTTGCCGGCCTGGCCTGTCAGCTGCTTGACAGCATCGGCTATGATACGGGCTTTGATTTATCAGGCCGCACCCGGCCGCGCACTTGTCTGTTCAAGGATCCTATGAGCAAGCCCACTGTCGACCCTACCTCGAATTCCAAGACCGGCCCGGCCGTGCCGGTCAACTTCCTGCGCCCGATCATCCAGGCGGACCTGGACTCGGGTAAGCACACACAGATCGTCACTCGCTTCCCGCCAGAACCCAACGGCTACCTGCACATCGGCCATGCCAAGTCGATCTGCGTGAATTTCGGCCTGGCCCAGGAGTTCGGCGGCGTCACGCACCTGCGTTTCGACGACACCAACCCGGCCAAGGAAGACCAGGAATACATCGACGCGATCGAAAGCGACGTCAAATGGCTGGGCTTCCAATGGTCCGGTGAGGTGCGCTACGCCTCGCAATATTTCGACCAGTTGCATGACTGGGCAGTGGAACTGATCAAGGCCGGCAACGCCTACGTGTGCGACCTGACCCCCGAGCAGGCCAAGGAATACCGTGGCAGCCTGACCGAGCCGGGCAAGAACAGCCCGTTCCGTGACCGCAGCGTGGAAGAGAACCTGGACCTGTTCGCCCGTATGCGCGCCGGTGAGTTCCCGGACGGCGCTCGGGTGCTGCGTGCCAAGATCGACATGGCTTCGCCGAACATGAACCTGCGCGACCCGATCATGTACCGCATCCGTCACGCCCATCACCACCAGACCGGCGACAAATGGTGCATTTACCCCAACTATGACTTCACCCACGGTCAGTCGGACGCCATCGAAGGCATCACGCATTCGATCTGCACCCTGGAGTTCGAAAGCCATCGTCCGTTGTACGAGTGGTTCCTCGAGCACCTGCCGGTGCCGGCCACCCCGCGCCAGTACGAATTCAGCCGCCTGAACCTGAACTACACCATCACCAGCAAGCGCAAGCTCAAGCAACTGGTGGACGAGAAGCACGTCAACGGCTGGGATGACCCGCGCATGTCGACGCTGTCGGGCTTCCGTCGTCGCGGCTACACCCCCAAGTCGATCCGCAATTTCTGCGAAATGGTCGGCACCAACCGTTCCGACGGCGTGGTGGACTTCGGCATGCTGGAATTCAGCATCCGTGACGACCTCGACCACAGCGCCCCGC
Organism: Pseudomonas sp. A-RE-22; assembly: GCF_019956035.1. Taxonomy (NCBI): domain Bacteria; kingdom Pseudomonadati; phylum Pseudomonadota; class Gammaproteobacteria; order Pseudomonadales; family Pseudomonadaceae; genus Pseudomonas; species Pseudomonas sp. A-RE-22. The sequence continues at coordinate 30,095 of NZ_JAHBCZ010000029.1, read as the reverse complement.
GCGCCATGTGCGTGCTGCGTCCGCTGAAAGTGGTCATCACCAATTACCCGGAAGGCCAGGTCGAGAACCTCGAACTGCCGCGCCACCCGAAAGAAGACATGGGCGTGCGCGTCCTGCCGTTTGCCCGGGAAATCTACATCGACCGTGACGACTTCATGGAAGAGCCGCCTAAAGGCTACAAGCGCCTGGAGCCTACCGGCGAAGTGCGCCTGCGTGGCAGCTACGTGATCCGCGCCGACGAGGCCATCAAGGACGCCGACGGCAACATCGTCGAACTGCGTTGCTCGTACGATCCCGACACACTGGGCAAGAACCCGGAAGGTCGCAAGGTCAAGGGCGTGATCCACTGGGTGCCGGCCGCCGCCAGCGTCGAGTGCGAAGTGCGCCTCTACGATCGCCTGTTCCGTTCGCCGAACCCGGAAAAGGCCGAAGACAGCGCCAGCTTCCTGGACAACATCAACCCTGACTCCCTGCAAGTACTCACTGGTTGTCGTGCCGAGCCTTCGCTGGGCAACGCACAGCCGGAAGACCGTTTCCAGTTCGAGCGCGAAGGTTACTTCTGCGCGGATATCAAGGACTCGAAACCCGGTGCTCCGGTATTCAACCGTACCGTGACCTTGCGCGACTCCTGGGGTCAGTGATCAAGTCTTAAGGGAAACCCTGTGCTTACGATCTACAACACGCTCACCAAGAGCAAAGAAGTCTTCAAGCCGCTGGATGGCAACAAGGTCCGCATGTACGTCTGCGGCATGACCGTGTACGACTACTGCCACATTGGTCATGGTCGCAGCATGGTCGCCTTCGACCTGGTAACCCGCTGGCTGCGATTTAGCGGTTATGACCTGACCTATGTGCGCAACATCACCGACATCGAAGACAAGATCATCAACCGTGCCCGCGAAAACGGCGAGCCTTACGATGCGCTGACCGAGCGCATGATCAAGGCCATGCACGAGGATGAGGCGCGCCTCAATATCCTCAAGCCGGACCTGGAGCCCCGTGCCACGGACCACATCCCTGGCATGCTGAGCATGATCCAGACCTTGATCGACAAGGGCTACGCCTACGCACCGGGCAATGGCGACGTGTACTACCGCGTTGCCAAGTTCATGGGCTACGGCAAGCTGTCGCGCAAGAAGATCGAAGACCTGCGCATCGGCGCGCGTATCGAAGTCGACGAGTCGAAAGAAGACCCGCTGGACTTCGTGCTGTGGAAGGGCGCCAAGCCGGGTGAGCCGAGCTGGGAATCGCCATGGGGCGCCGGGCGTCCGGGCTGGCACATCGAATGCTCGGTGATGTCCACCTGCTGCCTGGGCGAGACCTTCGACATTCATGGCGGCGGCAGCGACCTGGAGTTCCCGCACCACGAAAACGAAATCGCCCAGAGCGAAGCGGCCACCGGCAAGACCTACGCCAACGCCTGGATGCATTGCGGCATGATCCGGATCAACGGCGAGAAGATGTCCAAGTCCTTGAACAACTTCTTCACCATCCGCGACGTGCTCGACAAGTACCACCCGGAAGTCGTGCGTTACCTGCTGGTGTCGAGCCATTACCGCAGCGCCATCAACTACTCGGAAGACAACCTCAAGGACGCCAAGGGTGCCCTGGAGCGTTTCTATCACGCGTTGAAGGGCCTGCCGAGCGTGCCGGCTGCCGGTGGCGAAGCGTTCGTGGCGCGTTTCACTGAAGTGATGAACGACGACTTCGGCACGCCGGAAGCGTGCGCGGTGCTGTTCGAGATGGTGCGTGAGATCAACCGCCTGCGTGAGAGCGATCTCAATGCGGCGGCCGGTCTGGCGGCCCGCCTGAAAGAACTGGCCAGCGTACTGGGTGTGTTGCAGCTCGAAGCCGATGACTTCCTGCAGGCTGGTGCCGAAGGCCGCGTGGACGCCGCCGAAGTCGAGGCGTTGATCCAGGCGCGCCTGACTGCGCGCGCCAACAAGGATTGGGCCGAGTCCGACCGGATCCGCGACCAGCTAACCGCCATGGGCGTGGTGCTGGAAGATGGGAAGGGCGGCACGACCTGGCGTCTGGCGGACTAAGATCTTCTAAAGCTCGCAATACCCCTGTGGGAGCGAGCTTGCTCGCGATAGCGGAATGTCAGACAACATTGTTGTCGACTGATACACCGCCATCGCGAGCAAGCTCGCTCCCACATTTTTTGTGGCCGGCCTGGCAATCATTGTTTTATGAGCTAGTACTGTCAGGTCGATTCGACGTTCTCTCTGACAGGGTTCTTCCATGTTGGCTCATTGGTCTCTCGCGGCAATTCATCTGCTGGCCTTCGCCCTCGGGTTCTGGGCGGTGCTGACGCGCGGCACGGCGCTGCGACGCCTGGCGAGCGGTGTGGATGCGGTTCGGAGTGTCTTGGTCGCTGACAATCTGTGGGGCCTGTCGGCGCTGGTGTTGTTGGTGACTGGTGGGATGCGGGCGTTTGGCGGGTACGAAAAAGGCACGGATTATTACCTGCACCAACCGCTGTTTCACCTGAAGATGACCTTGCTCCTGCTGATCCTGTTGCTTGAGATCGCGCCAATGATCGCCCTGATCAAATGGCGGATGGCGCTGGGCAAAGGGGCTGCGATCGATCCTTCGAAAGCTGGCCGGTTTGCACGGATCAGCCACATCGAGGCTTTGTTGCTGATCTTGATGATGATCGCCGCCACGGGCATGGCGCGGGGCGTGAGCCTGGGTTGACCGGCCGCGAACGCCCGCTTCGTCATCATTAAAACGAAACGTCTGACAGCCATGCTAAGCGCCATGTCATTAGTATCGGTTCAACGGGCTGGACGAAAAGAAGTGGGATGGGCAGGGTAAGACACGGTCGACCAGAATCTTTAGCCAGCCATTGCGGCGATGCAAACGGGCTGGCTACGGACTGCAGCAAGGCTCAGGGAGTTTGCGGCTTGTCGGGGGCAGTGAGGCCCGCCTGAATACGCTGGTAAATCTCTTCGCGATGCACCGCAACGTTTTTCGGGGCGTTGATGCCGATCCGGACCTGTTGGCCGCTAACGCCCAGAATGGTGATCGTGATGTCGTCACCAATGTTTATGCTTTCACCGACTTTGCGGGTGAGTATCAGCATGGTGTTCTCCTTGATTGCTTTATAGGGCACCTGATTCAGACAGTGCAGATGTCGGTACTGCTTATAGATTAGTGCTAAGTGTCACAATGTGGGTGCCTCTTTCTGACGTACAGATGCAGCATTAATTCCCAGGGTGCGACTATACAGAGACGCCGGGCAGGATTCTCGTGTTTTGAGCACTGTTTGCGGCGATCTTGAGGGGCACGGGTGCTAAAATCCGTCCCTCATGTCTTCCGAGGGAAACGTTGTGCGCAAATTGGCTTGGGTTATTGCGGTATTGGTGCTGGCAGGATGCGGTGAGGGGCGTGACGTCGAAGCACCGAAACCCAAACCCGTAGCGACCTCCGCACCGGCCGCCGCTGCCGCGCCGCAGTGGGCCGTCGAGGTTCGCGGCGAAACGCCGCAGGCGGTCAGCGACCTGACCGGTTGGCTCATCGAACACAGCTTCATGTCGAACGTGGTGCGGGAAAACGGCAAGGAGCGCGTCCTGGTCGGTCCTTTCAGCTCCAAGGCTGAGGCCGAAGCCAAGCAGGAACAGGTGACGGCTGCCCTGGTCCGGGCGAAAAAACGCAACATCGAGACGTTGGTGGTGGATTACCCGACGGCCCAGTAATCGGGCAGCACAAATAAGCCAGTCAAGCCACAAAACCTGTGGGAGCGAGCTTGCTCGCGATAGCGGTGGATCAGCCAATGTTGATGTTGACTGACATGCCCCTATCGCGAGCAAGCTCGCTCCCACAGTTTCATAAATGCCAGCTCAGCCGCAGGCCTTCATGTCCACCGGCCCCACGAACTCGTTCCCGCGGCCCATGACGCACGCCACGCTCTGGTTGCGCTGACGCTCCCAGCTTTCGACCGGGTAGGTCTTGTCCCAGGCCTCATACAAGCGCCGGTCCTGATTCGAGAGGCGCAGGCCATATTGCTTGCTCATGTAGAAATAGGTCCGGGCGATCATGCCCCGGATAGAAGGGCGGGGCATGACCTTCTTGGCCTTGAAGTCCACCTGGGTCAGGCATGAGCCGTACTGACCCTTCTGCACCGGCAGCCAGCCGAAACTGAAATTGCTGCGATCACCGTTCACTTCCCCGATGCTCGGCACCAGGTTGTGCAGGTCGGCCTCGGCCCGTTGATAGACCGGGTCATAGCGGGTGCAGTTCTTGCGACCCCCTTGTTGCCAGCATTGACGCTGATGGCCGATCTGCCACGCCGGGACAATATGTTCCCATTCAATACGGGCGGCACGGCTGGCATTCTTGCGCGGTACATAACCGCAGGCGGCCAGGTTCACGCGATTGCCGGTGTATTTGCAGCCACAGTAAAACTCGGTGGATTGTGGCGCGTAGAGTTTCCAGGCGACTTTCTTGGCTTCGTTGAAGGTGCGCGGAGCACCGGCCTGTGCGCCCATGGCGATAAACACAAGCAAAAAAGCTAAACAGCGAACACTCATCAGACTCAATCTTCCTTCGGCACAACCCAGAAAACCTGCACACCACCATCGTCGCGATAGGCGAGGGTCACGTTGTCGTTCTCGTCGATTTCTTCCAGCAGGCGCTCCCACTCATCCACCGGCTCGTCGGGAAGACGGAAGATCAGGGCTGCCTTGGCTTTTTGCGCGGTGGGGGCGTTGATGATTTTCGAGACCCGCAGGCCGAGTCGTGTATAGGAATCTAAAGGGGTAGTTGCAGCGGAGGGCGGGGCCACAGGATTATCCTTATTAAGCTGTACGTGCATACAGTATTTAACCGTAGGCAATTACGCAACTGCTTAAAATTCAAGAAAATCGTCTGACAGCACTTTTTTCGTTTTGGTGTAGGCGAAAGGAATTTTTTATTGGCTGGCATAAATGGGTGGATCAACCGCTCTGGCCCTGTGGCGGATTTGCGCGAGCGCTAAAGAAATTGCTTTGGCGGGCGATGTCCTGCGTAGGAATCCCACCCATGGAGTTTTGTCATGTCGTTTACAGTCGGCTTTCCCAACGCGGCGGCCGTGACCATCGGCGGTCAGTCCGCAGCCACCCTGAAGGCCTTGAACGAGGCGAGTACCGAGGCCGCCGATGAGGCCCTTGGCGAGACGCAAACGCCCGGCAAAGTCCGTACGGGGGCGGGCGCGGAAGCGACCGATCAGGCACAAGAGAGCGGCAGCACCCAGAGCATTGCCGTCCAGATTTTGCTCAAGCGGATGCAAGAGCTTCAGCAACAGCTCAGGGAGCAGCAGCAACAACTGGCCGCCGCACAGGCGCGCGACTACCCAACGGCGGAAGCCAAGACCTCGGCGGTCATGGCGGCCCAGGGACAGATCGCCGACACCAGTGGCGCGTTGCTGGAGGTCACCGGCCGTTTGGTCACGGAGCTGGCAAAGGGCGCCAGTTCGGGTACGGTGGTCAATACGACGGCCTGAACTGCGACGTTGCGGATGAAACCGCAACGTTGACAAATCTCCGAAGCCTTACCATAGTTCACTTCACGCAAACGTTTGCGCGGCGTTCCGTGCATTGATTTGCTCACAATAATCATAAGATCGGAGTGAACCCATGAAGTTGCCATTCGCTGGACGCCTTCTCGCTGTTGCCATGCTCGCGGCCGCATCCGCTGCGCTGCCTATCTCCTCGGCATTCGCCCAGACCGCAGAAAAACCCAAGGTCGCCCTGGTCATGAAATCCCTGGCCAACGAGTTCTTCCTGACCATGGAAGACGGCGCCAAGGCTTATCAGAAGGAACACTCCGCCGATTTCGACCTGATCTCCAACGGGATCAAGGATGAAACCGACACTGCCAACCAGATTCGCATCGTCGAGCAGATGATCGTGTCCAAGGTCGATGCGCTGATCATCGCGCCAGCGGATTCCAAGGCCATGGTGCCGGTGATCAAGAAAGCCGTCGACGCTGGCATCACCGTGATCAACATCGATAACCAGCTCGATCCGGCCGTCGTCAAAAGCAAGAACATCAATGTGCCGTTCGTAGGCCCGGACAACCGCAAAGGGGCGCGCCTGGTGGGCGAGTACCTGGCCAAGCAGCTCAAGGCCGGTGACGAAGTCGGCATCATCGAAGGCGTGTCCACCACCACCAATGCCCAGGCACGCACCGCGGGCTTCAAGGACGCGATGGAGGCGGCGCAGGTCAAGGTCGTTTCCCTGCAATCGGGTGACTGGGAAATCAACAAGGGCAACCAGGTTGCCGCGTCGATGCTCAGCGAATACCCGAACATCAAGGCCCTGCTGGCCGGTAACGACAGCATGGCGGTCGGCGCTGTATCGGCCGTGCGCGCGGCGGGCAAGGCGGGCAAGGTGCAGGTAGTCGGCTACGACAACATCAATGCCATCAAGCCGATGCTCAAGGATGGTCGTGTCCTGGCGACGGCCGACCAGTTCGCCGCCAAGCAGGCCGTGTTCGGCATCGAGACGGCGCTGAAGATCCTCAAGGGCGAAAAAGTTGACAGCGGTATCAACGGCGTTATCGAAACTCCGGTCGAGCTGGTGACCAAGTAGTTATCCTGGCGACACAACGGTGCTCGCCCATCCGGGCGAGCGCATTGGAGAGTTTGTTATGTCCGTTCTCGACCCGAACGCTGTCCTGTGCGTCAGCGGTATCGGCAAGACCTATGCCCAGCCTGTACTGACCGATATCAACCTGACGTTGATGCGCGGTGAAGTGCTGGCGCTGACCGGCGAAAATGGCGCCGGCAAAAGTACCTTGTCCAAGATCATCGGCGGGCTGGTGACGCCGACGACCGGGCAGATGCAGTTTCAAGGTCAGGATTATCGTCCTGGCAGTCGGACCCAGGCTGAAGAGCTGGGCGTGCGCATGGTGATGCAGGAACTCAACCTGCTGCCGACGCTTTCCGTGGCCGAAAACCTGTTTCTCGACAACCTGCCCAACCACGGCGGCTGGATCAGTCGCAAACAATTGCGCAAGGCGGCCATCGAGGCCATGGCCCAGGTGGGGCTGGATGCAATCGATCCCGACACGCTGGTCGGCGAACTGGGGATCGGTCACCAGCAGATGGTCGAGATCGCCCGCAACCTGATCGGCGACTGCCATGTGCTGATTCTCGATGAGCCGACGGCGATGCTGACGGCCCGTGAAGTCGAGATGCTCTTTGAACAGATCACTCGTCTGCAGGCTCGCGGCGTGTCGATCATCTACATTTCCCATCGCCTCGAAGAACTGGCGCGGGTCGCCCAGCGCATTGCCGTACTGCGCGATGGCAACCTGGTTTGCGTCGAGCCGATGGCCAACTACAACAGCGAGCAACTGGTGACCCTTATGGTCGGCCGGGAGCTGGGCGAGCATATCGACCTGGGCCCACGCCAGATCGGCGCGCCGGCGCTGACGGTTAACGGCCTGACACGCTCCGACAAGGTCCGCGACGTGTCCTTTGAAGTGCGCAGTGGGGAGATCTTCGGTATCTCCGGCCTGATCGGGGCAGGGCGCACCGAACTGTTGCGGCTGATCTTCGGTGCCGATACCGCCGACAGCGGCACGGTGGCGCTGGGTTCGCCGGCCCAGGTCGTGAGCATTCGCTCCCCGTCCGATGCGGTGGCCCATGGCATCGCGTTGATCACCGAAGACCGCAAGGGTGAAGGCCTGCTGCTGACCCAATCCATCGCCGCCAACATTGCCCTGGGCAACATGCCGGAGATTTCCAGCGCCGGCCTGGTCAATGGCGATGCTGAACTGGCCTTGGCACAGCGGCAGGTCAATGCCATGCGCATCCGCAGTTCCAGCCCGACCCAGTTGGTGTCCGAGCTGTCGGGTGGCAACCAGCAGAAAGTCGTGATCGGGCGTTGGCTCGAACGCGATTGCGCGGTCATGTTGTTCGACGAGCCGACCCGTGGCATCGACGTCGGCGCCAAATTCGACATTTATGCGCTGCTCGGCGAGCTGACGCGCCAGGGCAAGGCGCTGGTCGTGGTGTCCAGCGACCTGCGGGAGCTGATGTTGATCTGTGACCGGATCGGCGTGCTGTCCGCCGGACGCCTGATCGACACCTTCGAGCGCGACAGCTGGACCCAGGATGACTTGCTTGCCGCCGCATTCGCCGGCTACCAGAAACGTGATGCGTTGCTCAATGAAGCAGCGCCTAGGGATTTTTCATGAAAACCGCATCTGCCGTCGGCAAATCGAGTGGCAACTTCTATGGTCTCGGGACCTACCTGGGCCTGGCCGGCGCGCTGCTGGCCATGGTCGCGCTGTTCTCGGCCCTGAGCAGCCATTTCCTGTCCTATGACACCTTCAGTACCTTGGCCAACCAGATTCCGGACCTCATGGTGCTGGCGGTCGGCATGACGTTCATCCTGATCATCGGTGGCATCGACCTGTCGGTGGGGTCGGTGCTGGCGCTCGCGGCATCGACGGTCAGCGTGGCCGTGCTCGGCTGGGGCTGGAGCGTCTGGCCATCGGCCTTGCTCGGCATGGCCGTGGCGGCGCTGGCGGGTACGGTCACCGGTTCGATCACCGTGGCGTGGCGGATCCCATCGTTCATCGTCTCCCTCGGCGTGCTGGAAATGGCCCGAGGCCTGGCGTACCAGATGACCGGCTCCCGGACCGCCTACATCGGCGACTCGTTCGCCTGGCTGTCCAATCCCATCGCCTTTGGCATCTCACCTTCGTTCATCATCGCCTTGCTGATGATCTTCATTGCCCAGGCAGTGCTGACCCGTACGGTGTTCGGCCGTTACCTGATCGGCATCGGCACCAATGAAGAAGCCGTGCGCCTGGCCGGTATCAATCCAAAGCCTTACAAGATCCTGGTGTTCAGCCTGATGGGCTTGCTGGCCGGTGTGGCTGCGCTGTTCCAGATTTCGCGCCTGGAAGCGGCGGATCCGAACGCCGGTTCAGGGCTTGAGCTGCAAGTCATCGCTGCCGTGGTCATCGGTGGCACCAGCTTGATGGGTGGGCGCGGTTCGGTCATCAGCACCTTCTTTGGCGTGCTGATCATCTCCGTGCTGGCGGCGGGCCTGGCGCAAATCGGCGCTACTGAGCCGACCAAGCGCATCATTACCGGTGCGGTGATCGTGGTGGCAGTCGTGCTCGATACCTATCGCAGCCAGCGCGCCAGTCGGCGGGGCTGAACCATGGCGACGATCAAGGATGTAGCAGCGCTCGCCGGGATTTCCTACACCACCGTGTCCCACGTGGTGAACAAGACGCGACCGGTCAGCGAGGAAGTGCGGCTCAAGGTCGAGGCGGCCATCGAGCGCCTGGACTACGTGCCCAGCGCCGTGGCCCGGTCGCTCAAGGCCAAGACCACGGCGACCATCGGCCTGCTGGTGCCTAACAGCCTCAACCCTTACTTTGCCGAGTTGGCCCGGGGGATCGAGGATTACTGTGAGCGCAACGGCTATTGCGTGATCCTGTGCAACTCCGACGACAACCCGGACAAGCAGCGCAGCTACCTGCGGGTGCTGCTGGAAAAGCGCATCGATGGCCTGATCTTCGCGTCCGCCGGCGGTGATGTCGGCTTGGCCGAGGGGCTGTCCAACGTGCGCACGCCCATGGTGATCGTCGACCGCGGGCTCGAGGGCGTCGACGCAGACCTGGTGCGTATCGATCATGAATACGGCGCTTACCTGGCGACCCGGCACCTGCTGGAGCTGGGTCACCGCGATATCGCCTTCATCGGTGGCCCGGCCAACACCAGCGTGGCGCAAATGCGCTTGGCCGGTTACTGCCGTGCGTTGAAAGAGGCCGGGATCGAGCTGCCCGTCGAGCGCATGCTCGAGAGCGATTTCACCAGTACCGGCGGCTACCGCGCCGCTGCGCAACTGCTTGAACAGCAGCCGCCGAGCGCGATTTTTGCGGCCAACGACATGATCGGCATCGGTGTGCTGCGCGCCGCCGCTGAACGTAACGTGCGCGTGCCCAGCGAACTGTCGGTCATCGGTTTCGATGACATCCAGATGAGCCGTTATGTCTACCCGGCGTTGACCACGGTAGGGCAGTCGATCCTGCAACTTGGCGAGATGGCGGCCGAAGTGCTGCTGCGACGAATTGCGACGCCGGGCCTTGCCACCGAGCAGCGGATCGTGACGCCGAGTATTGTCCTGCGAGAGTCGACTGCACCGCTGTCCGGTACATTCGCCCAATACCGCTGAACCGAATTGATGAGTAGTGATGTATGCCAGCAAAAGTAGTGGTAATAGGCAGCCTGAACATGGACCTGGTAACCCGGGCGCCGCGTCTGCCGCGTGGTGGTGAAACACTGATCGGCGAGTCGTTCTCCACCATCCCGGGCGGCAAGGGGGCCAACCAGGCGGTGGCCGCCGCGCGCCTGGGCGCCCAGGTATCGATGGTCGGTTGCGTGGGCAATGATGCCTACGGCGAACAATTGCGTAACGGGTTGTTGGCCGAGGGCATCGACTGCCAGGCGGTCGGCGTGGTGGAGGGGGCCAGCGGCGTGGCGCTGATCGTTGTCGACGACAACAGCCAGAATGCGATCGTTATCGTCGCCGGTGCCAACGGTGCGCTCACCGCCGAGGTCCTGGACAGTGTCGATGAAGTGCTGCAAAGCGCCGATGTTGTCATCTGCCAGCTCGAAGTGCCGGATGCCACCGTCGGCCACGCCCTCAAGCGCGCTCGTGAGTTGGGCAAAATCGTCATCCTCAACCCGGCGCCAGCCTCGCGGACGTTGCCGGCCGACTGGTACGCCTGCATCGACTACCTGATTCCCAATGAAAGCGAAGCAGCGGTCTTGAGCGAACTGGCGGTGGACTCCCTGGAAACCGCCGAATCCGCCGCGGCGCATCTGATCGCCGCTGGCGCCGGCAAGGTGATCGTGACCCTGGGTGCCCAGGGGTTGATGTTTGCCAACGGCGCCAGCTTCGAACACTTCCCGGCCCCACGGGTCAAGGCAGTGGACACCACGGCGGCCGGAGACACCTTTGTCGGCGGCTTCGCGGCAGCCCTGGCCAGCGGCAAAAGCGAGGTCGACGCGATTCGTTTCGGCCAGGCCGCCGCCGCGCTGTCGGTCACCCGCGCGGGCGCGCAGCCTTCAATCCCCACGTTGCTGGAAGTACAGGCTTTCAAATCATGAAAAAGACGCCGTTGTTGAATGTGGCACTGTCACGACTGATCGCTTCCCTGGGCCATGGCGACAAGGTGGTCATCGGTGATGCCGGCCTGCCCGTGCCGCCCCAGGTCGAATTGATCGACCTGGCCCTGACCCATGGCATTCCTGACTTTGTCAGTACCTTGAAGGTGGTGCTTAGCGAAATGCAGGTGCAAAGCCATGTCCTGGCCGAGGAGATCCTCGATAAACAACCGTCGGCCCTGACGACCCTGGAGGCGCTGCATGCGGAGGGTGCGCTGGGCGAGCGGGAGCTGGTCAGCCATGAACAATTCAAGATCATCAGCCGACAGGCGCGGGCGATCATTCGCACAGGCGAGTGCTCTCCGTACTGCAATATCGTGCTGGTCGCTGGAGTGACGTTCTAACCCTCTTCAACCCTGCACAAGGAGTGCGCCATGCACCGCTATGCTCAGAAAATGCATCAACTGATCCGGAGTCTGCTGCTTTTGTCATTGATCACTGCTACGAGCGCCCAGGCGGCGGAAAAAATCGACCTGATCATCGACACCGATCCAGGGGCTGACGACGTGGTGGCGCTGTTGTTCGCCCTGGCGTCGCCCGAGGAGCTGCATATCCGTGCGCTGACCACCGTCGCCGGCAATGTGCGCCTGGACAAGACCTCTCGCAACGCTCGCCTGGCCCGGGAATGGGCGGGGCGCGAAGACGTGCCCGTGTATGCCGGTGCGCCGAAACCATTGATGCGCACGCCGATCTACGCGGAAAACATCCATGGCAAGGAAGGCCTGTCGGGTGTCACCGTGCACGAGCCGAAGAAAGGGTTGGCCGAAGGCAATGCCGTCAACTACCTGATCGACACGCTCAAGGCGGCCAAGCCACACAGCATCACCATTGCCATGCTTGGCCCGCAGACCAACCTGGCCCTGGCGCTGGTGCAGGAGCCCGATATCGTCCAGGGCATCAAGGAAGTGGTGATCATGGGCGGTGCGCATTTCAACGGCGGCAATATCACGCCGGTGGCTGAGTTCAATCTGTTCGCCGACCCGCAGGCGGCCGAGGTCGTGGCCAAGAGCGGCGTGAAGCTGACGTACCTGCCGCTGGACGTGACCCACAAGATCCTCACCAGCGAAGCGCGCCTGAAGCAGATCGCGGCGCTGAACAACAATGCCAGCAAGCTGGTGGGCGATATCCTCAACGAATACGTCAAGGGCGACATGGAGCACTACGGGATGACGGGCGGGCCGGTGCATGACGCGACGGTGATTGCCTATCTGCTCAAGCCGCAGTTGTTCACTGGTCGTTCGGTCAATGTCGTCGTGGACAGTCGCGAGGGCCCGACGTTCGGGCAGACCATCGTCGACTGGTACGATGGCCTGAAAGCACCGAAGAACGCGTTCTGGGTGGAAAACGGTGATGCCCAGGGCTTCTTCGACCTGCTGACCGAGCGCCTGGCGCGCCTCAAGTAACCTGCCTGGCTATGCGCCCGCAGGTTGGGCCTGCGGGTGCGTGAGTATCAGTCCACGGCGTCGACCACGCTCGGGTAGCGTTCGAATGCCTGCTGGATGAAGTTGCGGGCGACCTCCGTCCCCAGTTCCCTCACCAGCAATTCTATGCCGATGATTGCCAGTTCCTCGGGGCTGCTCGGGCTATAGGAGCTATGGCCCTCCGACCATTTGGCATTGATGGTGGCTTCGATGCTGACGGTGCTCATGGTAGGGCTCGCGAGTTGGAGGGCTGTAAGTGGAGTTAAGCATTTTTGCCCCCGGTTTGGCACTGCGACTTAGGCATTGGAGGAGGGCTGTGCGACACTCTTTTTTTTGTTTTTAAAGGAGCCCCGCCGTGCAGATCGATTTGAACGCTCCGGATGGCCTGACCCTCGAGGCGGTTCGCCAATTACTGGCTTCGGCCAGTGATGACGAGCATACCCAGCTGCGCGTGACCAAGGGCGGTATCGCCTATTTGTCCTCGGGTGTGGTCGGTGGCGCTGACATCGATGGTTTGCTGTTTCGGCTCGAGACCTGGGCGAAGGGCTCGGGATACGTCGGGCGGGTCGCTGCCAGCGACGAGGTCTGGGTCATGCAGATATACAATGCGCTGAAGGATAACTGGCCCAATCCTCCGTTCGATTACATCGACGTTTATTGAGCGGCGTTCATATCCAGTCACGATTCATGTCTGAACAGCGGTAGCGGCTCAGGCAAACTGCTGGTTTTCCGGATGAGCCAGACCGAGGGCTGTGGTGTTGAAACCAAGCGCCGTTTGGGTTGTCGCACGCTCTCTGTTTATTTATCGAAAAAGGAGGCTTCATGCCTTGGAAGCTCGCGTCATTGAGTACTCTGTTGGCTGCGGTGGTCTTGAGCGGTTGCAGCAGCACCTCGGAATCGACCCCCGAACCCGTGGCGACCGAGACCGGTCACAGCCGCTGCGAAGCAAAGGGCGCCGAGTTCGCCATTGGCAAGCAGGCCTCGCCACAATTGCTGGAGCAGGCTCGTACCCGTGCCGGCGCGCAGATTGCCCGGATCCTCAAGCCCAACGACATGGTGACGCTTGAGTACCGCTCCGATCGCCTGAACCTCAATACCGATGCCAACCTGGTAGTCAACCGGGTGAACTGCGGCTGACAGGCGGTTTTCAATCGCCCACAAAAAACCCCGTCACATGGACGGGGTTTTTTTAGTGCGCCGAGAAATTACTCTGGGCGAACCTGTGCAGCTTGCATACCCTTTTGGCCTTTCTCAGCCACGAAGGAAACGGTCTGGCCTTCTTTCAGGCTTTTGAAACCGTCGCTTTCGATAGCTTTGAAGTGTACGAACAGGTCGTCACCGCCACCTTGAGGAGTGATGAAGCCGAAGCCTTTTTCATCGTTGAACCATTTAACGGTGCCGGTTTGGCGATTAGACATGGTGTATCTCCAAGAAACATATATTTTCAGTGTACTGTGCTGCTCAGGCCAACTGGGCACACCCGGGTATCATAGTCGAAATGTTCGATTTGGGACCCCCCCAGACGCGCTGTTTGCCAATCAGTCGTGTTTACTTTACTGCCTTTACCCGCTGAAAGGCCCGGTTTTAAAGGCTTTCAGCCGAAAGTAAAGACGATAAAAAAAGCTGTAAAACCTGAATAAATCGTTCAAAAAAGCCTGAAATCAGAGCTTTTCAACCCTGCCGGGCCTGTTCAGGAACCCTGCTTTCTCACTTTTTCGCCTTGTTGTCGGCCTTGCATTTTGCGATCTCCCCCAGTGCCTTTTGCTGCAGCTGTGGGGTGGCCTTGTTGTCCATCAAGGCCTGGATGTCCGCGGCTGGATAGGACTTGATCGCATCGGCGCCACAGGCGCAATGAGCCTTGGCAGCGGCCGGGCCGATCTGGGGCGTTGCCGCCTCGGTGCATTGGGCCATGTATTTTTCGCGCTCGCCTTTGGGCCAGTCGGCATGGGCGGTCAGTGGAAGCAGCAGGGCGAGGGGGGCGACTACTGCAAACAATGTATTGAGACGCATGCGAAGATGCTCCTTTCGGGTCGATGTCTTGATATCTGAGGCGTTGCGCTCGGTTCAGTTCAGCACTCTGGCATAAAAACCCTGGATTTACGCCTGCTTCAATTCCAGCGCGGCGATGACCGTTCATCTGTGCTAGCATGCCGGGCTCGGGTATTTCCAGGCTGCGGATGACAACTCGTCCCGGCGGCAAATGTTCGAATAACCCTGATTTGAATCCCAGTCACTCTGGTTCGGTTTTCCGGTTGGCCGCAAGGCTCCTGCCGCTGTAAGGCAGGCGTTCGTCATTGAATGGCCTGGACTGGATCTTGTACTGGCTCATCCCAACCCACGTGACCTTTGGTAGGGGTCACCACTAGGAGAGGAGGCGCCATGCCAACTATTACTCTTCCCGACGGCAGTCAACGTTCATTCGATCACCCGGTTTCCGTAGCCGAGGTCGCCGCATCCATCGGTGCGGGCCTGGCCAAGGCCACCCTGGCCGGCAAGGTCAACGGCAAGCTGGTCGACGCCAGTGACGTCATCGACAGCGACGCCACGCTGCAAATCATCACGCCAAAGGATGAAGAGGGGCTGGAGATCATTCGCCACTCTTGCGCGCACCTGGTCGGCCATGCGGTCAAGCAGCTGTACCCAAGCGCGAAGATGGTCATCGGGCCAGTCATCGACGAAGGCTTCTATTACGACATCGCCTTCGAGCGTCCTTTCACGCCGGAAGACATGGCGGCCATCGAACAGCGCATGCAGCAGCTGATCGAGAAAGATTACGACGTCATCAAGAAAGTCACCCCGCGCGCCGAAGTCATCGAAGTCTTCAAGGCCCGTGGCGAGGACTACAAGCTGCGTCTGGTGGAAGACATGCCGGACGAGCAGGCCATGGGCCTGTACTACCACGAAGAATACGTCGACATGTGCCGTGGCCCGCACGTGCCGAACACGCGTTTCCTGAAGTCCTTCAAGCTGACCAAGCTGTCCGGCGCCTACTGGCGTGGCGATGCGAAGAACGAGCAGTTGCAGCGCGTCTATGGCACTGCCTGGGCGGACAAGAAACAACTGGCGGCCTACATCCAGCGCATCGAAGAAGCCGAGAAGCGCGATCACCGCAAGATCGGCAAGCGCCTGGGCCTGTTCCATACCCAGGAAGAGTCCCCGGGCATGGTGTTCTGGCACCCGAACGGCTGGACCCTGTACCAGGTGCTCGAGCAGTACATGCGCCAGGTCCAGCGTGAGAACGGCTATCTGGAAATCAAGACGCCGCAAGTGGTGGACCGCAGCCTGTGGGAGAAATCCGGGCACTGGGCCAACTACGCCGACAACATGTTCACCACCCAGTCGGAAAACCGCGACTACGCCATCAAGCCGATGAACTGCCCATGCCACGTGCAGGTGTTCAACCAGGGCTTGAAGAGCTACCGCGAGCTGCCGATGCGCCTGGCCGAGTTCGGTGCCTGCCACCGCAACGAGCCGTCGGGTGCGCTGCACGGCATCATGCGCGTGCGTGCATTCACCCAGGACGATGCACACATCTTCTGCACCGAAGAGCAGATGCAGGCCGAATCCGCCGCCTTCATCAAGCTGACCATGGACGTCTATCGCGACTTCGGCTTCACCGAAGTCGAGATGAAGCTGTCCACTCGTCCGGAAAAACGCGTTGGCTCCGACGAGCTGTGGGATCGCGCCGAAGCGGCCCTGGCCGCCGCCCTTGATAGCGCGGGCCTTGCGTACGACCTGCAGCCGGGCGAGGGGGCCTTCTACGGTCCGAAAATCGAATTCTCGCTGAAAGATTGCCTCGGTCGTGTGTGGCAGTGTGGTACCTTGCAGCTCGATTTCAACCTGCCGATCCGTCTGGGCGCTGAATATGTGTCCGAAGACAACAGCCGCAAGCACCCGGTCATGCTTCACCGCGCGATCCTCGGTTCGTTCGAGCGTTTCGTCGGGATTCTGATCGAACACTACGAGGGCGCGTTCCCTGCGTGGCTGGCGCCGACCCAGGCAGTGGTCATGAATATCACTGATAAACAGGCAGATTTTGCCGCCGAAGTCGAAAAAACTCTCAATCAAAGCGGATTTCGTGCCAAGTCCGACTTGAGAAATGAAAAGATCGGCTTTAAAATCCGCGAGCATACTTTGCTCAAGGTTCCCTTTCTCTTGGTTATTGGAGATCGGGAGGTCGAGATGCAGACTGTCGCTGTGCGTACTCGTGAAGGTGCTGACCTGGGCTCGATGCCCGTCGCCGAATTCGCTGAGTTTCTCGCGCAAGCGGTTTCCCGGCGTGGTCGCCCAGATTTGGAGTAATTATTATTAAGCGTGAAATGAGACAAGATAAACGAGCTGCACCGAAAGCCCCGATCAACGAGAATATCTCGGCACGCGAGGTTCGGTTAATTGGCGCTGACGGCGAGCAGATTGGCATCGTCTCGATTGATGAAGCGCTTCGTATTGCTGAAGAAGCCAAGCTTGATCTGGTAGAAATTTCCGCAGACGCAGTCCCACCGGTTTGCCGGGTGATGGACTACGGCAAGTCGATCTTCGAGAAGAAGAAGCAGATTGCCGCGGCGAAGAAAAACCAGAAGCAGATTCAGGTAAAAGAAATCAAGTTTCGTCCAGGGACGGAGGAAGGGGATTACCAGGTAAAACTGCGCAACCTGGTACGTTTCCTGAGTGACGGGGACAGGGCCAAGGTATCCTTGCGATTCCGCGGCCGTGAGATGGCCCACCAGGAGCTGGGGATGGAACTCCTCAAGCGGGTTGAACAAGACCTGCTCGAGTACGGTTCGGTCGAACAGCATCCTAAGATGGAAGGACGCCAGCTGATCATGGTCATCGCCCCGAAAAAGAAGAAGTAATCACCAGGGCACGGCAGGCCTTGCGATTATGTTTATCAACTGAATGCGGAGTATCCGAACATGCCAAAGATGAAGACCAAAAGTGGTGCTGCTAAGCGGTTTCTGAAAACTGCTAACGGTATCAAGCACAAGCACGCTTTCAAGAGCCACATCCTGACCAAAATGTCGACCAAGCGTAAGCGTCAACTGCGCGGTAGCAGCTTGCTGCATCCGTCTGACGTGGCAAAAGTCGAGCGCATGCTGCGCCTTCGTTAATTTTTGGATCAAGAATAGAGGAAGTAACTCATGGCTCGTGTAAAGCGTGGCGTCATTGCCCGTAAGCGTCACAAAAAAATTCTGAAACTTGCTAAAGGCTACTACGGCGCGCGTTCCCGCGTATTCCGTGTTGCCAAGCAAGCGGTAATCAAGGCAGGCCAATACGCCTACCGTGACCGTCGTCAGAAAAAACGTCAGTTCCGCGCTCTGTGGATCGCTCGTATCAATGCTGGTGCTCGTGTTAACGGTCTGTCCTACAGCCGTTTCATCGCTGGCCTGAAAAAAGCGTCCATCGAGATCGACCGTAAGGTTCTGGCTGATCTGGCAGTGAACGAAAAAGCGGCGTTTGCTGCGATTGTCGAGAAAGCTAAAGCCACCTTGGCTTAAGTACCCCCGGCAGTCACCGGGGCCTACATCTGTGGGCCCAGGTGTCGAACGTCATAAATAGGGGAAGAGCCTTAAAGCTCTTCCCCTATTTCGTATCTGGAGTCTGTACATGGAAAACCTGGACGCGCTGGTCGCTCAAGCACTAGAGGCTGTGCAAAGCGCTGAAGATATCAATGCCCTGGAGCAAATCCGGGTTCACTACCTTGGCAAGAAGGGCGAGTTGACTCAGGTGATGAAGACCCTGGGGAACCTGCCAGCCGAAGAGCGTCCGCAGGTCGGTGCGCTGATCAACGTTGCCAAGGAGCGTGTCACAGAGGTCCTCAATGCGCGCAAGGCGTTGTTCGAGGAGGCGGATCTGGCTGCCAAGCTCGCCGCCGAGTCCATCGACGTGACCCTGCCTGGCCGTGGCCAGACTTCCGGTGGCCTGCATCCGGTGACCCGGACGCTGGAACGCATCGAGCAGTTCTTCACCCACATCGGCTACGGCATTGCCGAAGGCCCTGAGGTCGAAGACGACTACCACAACTTCGAAGCGCTCAACATCCCAGGCCATCACCCGGCCCGGTCGATGCATGACACTTTCTATTTCAACGCGAACATGCTGTTGCGCACCCATACCTCGCCGGTACAGGTCCGCACCATGGAATCGCAACAGCCGCCGATCCGCATCGTCTGCCCAGGCCGTGTGTACCGCAGCGACTCCGATATCACCCACTCGCCGATGTTCCACCAGGTCGAAGGCCTGCTGGTTGATCGCGACATCAATTTCGCCGACCTGAAAGGAACGATCGAAGAGTTCCTGCGGGTGTTCTTCGAAAAAGAACTGGCCGTGCGTTTCCGGCCTTCGTACTTCCCGTTCACCGAGCCATCGGCTGAAGTCGACATGGAGTGCGTGATGTGCAGCGGTAAAGGCTGCCGCGTCTGCAAACAGACTGGCTGGCTGGAAGTCATGGGCTGCGGCATGGTTCACCCGAACGTGCTGCGTATGTCCGGGATCGATCCGGAAGAGTTCTCGGGCTTTGCCTTCGGCATGGGCGTCGAGCGCCTGGCCATGCTGCGTTACGGTGTGAATGACTTGCGCCTGTTCTTCGACAACGACTTGCGATTCCTTGCGCAATTTCGCTAGGGCTTGTACGAAAAGTCGCCGAGCGGCGATCAGGCAAGGCGAAAACAGGCGAGGAAGCGGAGTCTACTGGTTGTAAATGAGCATTCCGAGCCTGTTTTCAACGCAGCATGATCGTCGCGCAGGCACTTTACGTACAAGGCCTAGGTCGCAGTCCGTAACGAATCTATTAGGGGAGCAGGATGAAATTCAGTGAACAATGGCTGCGCGGCTGGGTAAGCCCGCAGGTAAGTCGGGACGAGCTGGTTGCTCGCCTGTCGATGGCCGGCCTTGAGGTCGATAGCGTCACGCCGGCCGCCGGTGATTTCAGCGGTGTGGTAGTGGGCGAGGTGCTGGGCACCGAGCAGCACCCAGACGCTGACAAACTGCGGGTTTGCCAGGTCAGCAATGGCGCGGAAACCTTCCAGGTCGTCTGTGGCGCGCCCAACGTGCGCCCGGGCCTGAAGATCCCGTTCGCCATGATCGGTGCCGAACTGCCGGGCGACTTCAAGATCAAGAAAGCCAAGCTGCGCGGCGTCGAGTCCAACGGCATGTTGTGCTCCCAGGCCGAGCTGCAGATTGGCGAAGGCAACGATGGCCTGATGGAACTCCCGGCGGATGCGCCGGTTGGCCAGGACATCCGTGAATACCTGGGCCTGGACGATGCAAGCATCGAGGTCGACCTGACACCGAACCGTGGCGATTGCCTGTCCCTGGCCGGCCTGGCCCGTGAAGTCGGCGCGTTGTATGCCGCTCCCGTGACGCGTCCCGTGGTTGCGAGCGTGCCGGCTGTGCACGACGAAGTGCGTTCGATTGAAGTCCTGGCGCCGACCGCGTGCCCGCGTTACCTGGGTCGTGTGATCCGTAACGTCGACCTGTCCAAGCCGACGCCGCTGTGGATGGTCGAGCGCCTGCGTCGCGCCGACGTGCGTAGCATTGACGCCGCTGTCGACATCACCAACTATGTGATGCTGGAGCTGGGTCAGCCGCTGCATGCGTTCGATCTCGCCGAAATCAACGGTGGCATCCGCGTACGCATGGCCGAAGAGGGTGAGAAGCTGGTGCTGCTCGACGGCCAGGAAGTGACCCTGCGCAGCGACACCCTGGTGATTGCCGACCACTCCCGTGCCCTGGCAATCGCTGGCGTAATGGGCGGCGAGCACAGTGGTGTCTCCACGACGACCCGCGATGTGTTCCTGGAAAGTGCGTTCTTCGACCAGATCGCCGTCGCTGGCAAGGCCCGCTCCTATGGCCTGCACACCGATGCCTCGCACCGTTACGAGCGTGGCGTGGACTGGCAACTGGCCCGTGAAGCCATGGAGCGCGCCACAGGCCTGCTGCTGGACATCACGGGTGGTGAAGCCGGCCCGATCATCGAGACGGTCAGCGAACAGCACCTGCCCAAGATTGCCCCGGTCACCCTGCGTGCCCAGCGCATCACCCAGATGCTGGGCATGGAAATGGACCCGGCCGAAGTCGAACGCCTGCTCAGCGCCTTGGGCCTGAACATCAGCGCCGATGGGGTAGGGCAGTGGCGTGTCGAAGTGCCAAGCCATCGCTTCGATATCAGCCTGGAAGTCGACCTGATCGAAGAACTGGCCCGCTTGTACGGTTACAACCGCCTGCCGGTTCGCTACCCGCAAGCACGCCTGGCCCCACAGGCCAAGGCTGAAGCTCGCAGCGACCTGCCGGAACTGCGCCGCCTGTTGGTGGCCCGTGGGTATCAGGAAGCGATCACCTACAGCTTCATCGATCCACGCCAGTTCGAGCTGTTCAATCCGGGTGTCGAGCCGCTGTTGCTGGCCAATCCGATTTCCAACGACATGGCCGCCATGCGCTCGTCCCTGTGGCCAGGCCTGGTCAAGTCGCTCCAGCACAACCTGAACCGCCAGCAGGATCGCGTGCGGCTGTTCGAAAGCGGCCTGCGTTTTGTCGGTCAGCTGGAAGGCTTGAAACAAGAGCCGATGCTGGCCGGTGTCGTCTGTGGCAGTCGCCTGCCGGAAGGCTGGGCGCAAGGTCGCGATGTCGTCGACTTCTTCGACGTCAAGGCTGACGTCGAAGCGGTGCTGGGCTTCGCCGGCGCGCTAGACGCATTCACTTTCGTCCCGGGCAAGCACCCGGCGCTGCACCCGGGGCAGACCGCGCGCATCGAACGAGACGGGCGTGAAGTCGGCTATGTCGGTGCCATTCACCCGGAATTGTCGAAAACCCTGGGCCTTGATCGTCCGGTCTTCGTTTTCGAGCTGGTCCTGGCCGAAGTGGCGCTGGGGAAAATGCCGAAATTCCAGGAGTTATCGCGCTTTCCTGAAGTGCGTCGTGACCTTGCGTTGCTGGCCGACCGTGACGTTGCTTCCAGCGCTGTGCTGGACGTAATCCGTGAAAATGCAGGCGAATGGCTCACGGACCTCAGGCTATTTGACGTGTATCAGGGTAAAGGCATTGATCCGCATAGAAAAAGCCTTGCAGTTGGCTTGACCTGGCAGCATCCATCGCGCACTCTTAATGACGATGAGGTGAATACCGCAACGCAGAATATCCTCACCTCGCTCGAAAACAGGTTGAACGCCACGTTAAGGAAGTGACGTATGGGGGCTCTGACGAAAGCTGAGATGGCGGAACGTCTGTATGAGGAGCTGGGCCTGAATAAACGGGAGGCCAAAGAATTGGTCGAACTGTTTTTCGAAGAAATCAGGCACGCTCTGGAAGACAACGAACAGGTCAAATTGTCCGGTTTCGGCAATTTCGACCTGCGGGACAAACGCCAGCGGCCTGGCCGCAATCCGAAAACGGGAGAAGAAATCCCGATCACGGCTCGCCGTGTGGTCACCTTTCGTCCAGGGCAGAAGTTGAAGGCCCGAGTTGAGGCTTATGCTGGAACCAAGTCATAACGACGAACTACCCGTCATCCCGGGCAAACGCTACTTCACCATTGGTGAAGTCAGCGAGCTGTGTGCGGTAAAACCGCACGTGCTGCGCTATTGGGAGCAGGAGTTTCCTCAACTCAACCCGGTCAAGCGCCGCGGAAACCGTCGGTATTATCAGCGCCAAGACGTGCTGATGATCCGGCAGATCCGCGCGCTGCTCTATGACCAGGGGTTCACCATCGGCGGAGCGCGTCTGCGCCTCTCCGGTGATGAGGCCAAAGACGATACAACCCAGTACAAACAGATGATCCGCCAGATGATCGCCGAGCTTGAAGATGTTCTGCTGGTGCTCAAGAAATAAATTTCTGCTTTTAAATACTTCCAGTTTTCAAAAGCTTGCGATATATTCCTGAGCGTTCCGCTGAGACGCGGAACAAGATTCACGCCTAGTCGGGGCGTAGCGCAGTCCGGTAGCGCACTAGCATGGGGTGCTAGGGGTCGAGTGTTCGAATCACTCCGTCCCGACCATATTTACTGAGTAAAATCAGGCACTTAAGCCGATCAACTAGATCGGCTTTTTTGTGCATGCGCAAAACCCGCGCAAAACTTGCGCAAAACTAACCGGTGATTTCGCTGATATTCAGGTCGGGTATTGCCTCCGACCACACGATATCGGCGTGATCCTTCTGGTAGTTCCTGGTCATGCTCTCGCTGGCATGGCCCGCGATTATCTGCCCGTCCTTTCCGGCTTCTGATACAGGTGCAGCGACAGCGCACGCACTTCGTGGAAGCCCGGCATTTTCTCTTCTTTCCATCCCTTGTAACAACCCGCCGCTTCCCGGGCCTCTTTGAAGGCTCGCGTCAAATATCGTTCTTCGACCTGCGTCCAGTGGTCCTTGGTCTGCGCCTGCTTCTGTTTCAGGCGATCAGGGCGCCGATGGAAAAAGGGGATGCGATATCATCCCGGCACCGGCTGATGACGGCTTGGAGTTCTTCGGTCAAGCGATCCTTGGTGTTGATGGTCGGCGCCGGTGCATCACAGGAGCTGATGTTCTCCGTGCCGTAGTAGCTGATCAGGAGCGCGGCCACCCGCCGCACGCCGGCGTCATGCTCTGGCGAGAGCTTCAGCGAAACCATCGAGCTTTTCCCGCCACCTCCGGCTGTGACTGTTGGCGCGGGGTCCTCCAGGCCCTGGCCGACGCTGGCGCCGAAGGCCCGCTCCATGAGCGCGCTGACCATCCCGTGATGCTCGCCGCCGGCGTTGATAGTGCGCAGCGGGTTATCACCGCCCGGCCGCCGCAATTGCCGCGCAGGTGCACCAGGTTGGCCGACGTCAGTTGCTGCTGGCTGCCGGTGTTGGTCACCGTGGTCAGCGGCTCGTCCATGCCCTTTGCAAACGTGGTGTTAAAGCCGCCGTTCATCTGGGCCATGAAGGCGGTGGCTACAGCGCGGTGGTTTTGGGTCATCAACGTGCCGACAGGCTGATCCGCCGCCGTTGGCTTCCCGCCGGGACCTCCGGCCCGACCAGTGCCGACGTCGTCAGCGCGTGCTTGATGCCACCTGCTACGACGGTCCCCGGTGGCTGACCAGGGCCGGGGCGCGCGGCTCTTGCCCGGGGCGTTCGCCATAACCCGACTGGATGAGTGTCGGACTGATAAGCGTCAGCTCGCCGCGGTTGGCACGCGTCACGGTGTGCAATGGCACCATGGGATCGTTGACCCTGTCGCTGCCCTGATGCGTGGCTGGCACGCTGATCGGGCTTGCCATGGCGAAAGAACCGCTGGGGGGGGGCAACTGGTGATGGTGCGCAGCGGTTCAGCCGATGATTGCGCCAGTTCACCCTACCAGTTAGCGATTGGAGCAATGAACGGCGCAGGGTTATCAATGACGAACTTCGTCTTGCCTTTTGCAACGCGGCGCAGGGTGGTCGGGGCCAAGTCCTTCTTGCGGCTGAAGATGCTCTTGCCCAGGTCGCTGAAGTCGATGCAGTTGGCGGCGGTCTTCAACTTCTGCTGGCCCTTGACCGGGTTCTTCGTGTGGGTTGGCTCTGGCCACATGATCGGCTGCCCATCGCACCGGGCGATCATGAACAGGCATTCCCAGCTGGTTGGGGGGCGAAGTCGCATGCCTTGATTACGCGCCACTCCACGGCATAGCCCTGGCGCTTCAGTTCGGCAACGAACACCGCCCATGTATGCCCGCGGCGCTGCGGGTCGGGGACCAAGAATCGCTGGTGAACCGGAACCACCTCGCCTGGGTGCTGCGATGTCGCCGCCAAGTTTCACGACGCGGCCGGTAACCTTGCAGCGCTTGGCAATCAGCGGTCCCCACTGAAGGATCGGCTTCACGTTTTCAAGGCTGATGACGCGTGGCATCTTCTTGCCGGCCCACTTGAGGCCGATCCACGACAGGTTCTGGATCTCGCGCTTGCGCGGCTGTCCGCCGGCGGCCTGACTGTGATGCGTGCGGTCCCGCGAAATGTGGAACTAGCCAACGGCCTTACCACCACACTCGGTGTCTGGGTCGCCGTCGAACACGTCGATGGTGAAGTGCGCCGCGCCCGGGTGATTCACGGTGTGCATGCTGATGGCCTGCGGACTGTGGTTTTTCGCCGCGTTCACCGTGCGGCCTAGGCCTATTTTCAGCCCGGTACCAGCACCGCCGCCACCGCAGAAGAAGTCGACCACGATCTCGTCATCCTAAGGGTTGAAGCTGAGTCCGTATTGGGTTTTGAAGTCGAAAGAGTGTTTTTATGGGCGTGTATGGCGGTTTCTCGCGGTTTAGCGTGGTAGGGGTGAAACGCAGGAGTCAGGCTAGAAATGCTAAGTGCTTTAGAGGCGAAATAGGTGGTGTAGGGTTAGAGTTGTGCATTGCCTACGCTTGAAGCAGGCTCTGGGCGGCGGTATCATTGTTTTTATGATTGCCTCATTCTTGTTTGAGTTGCATGGATGTTCTAAATGGAAATTAGTTGGGATACGGCGAATAAGGTAGGTATTGTCTTTACCGTTGTTGGTACGGTGTTTACCGTTGTAACCTATTATTTGGTCGGTGCACTTAAGAAGCAATTAAAAAAGAAAGAGCGCTTGCCGGATGCACATAAAACTTTGAATGATATTTTGCCGGCTTTTAGACGTATTATTACTGATTGGGATGACTCAAAGGCCAGAGATGCCTTGGAGATAATCTATAGTATTAAAGGGCATGTTCAAAATATCCGGCCTAATTTAAATAGGTTGGAAAAAAACTCAGCAGATAAAGTGATTTTCCTTATAGATAGGCGTCGATGGCTGTTCTTCAAATCTCCCGTTACGAGTGATGTTTGCTGGGATATTCATGGGGAATTACATACCTTCGTTGCTTTGCTTGAAGGGCTTACGAAAGATAATGAGGCGCAAAGAGTATGAGGGATGTTAAAGCAGCAAATATGGCGGTTCGCCTCATAGAGGAAACGTCCAGAAATCTTATTCAGTGGAAAATAGGTGATGTGCCCTCTACACTCACCACGGGTACCGGCAACTACTTTTCTTTATTTGTTGAGACTTTTTTTAAGGATACGCGCATTGCTTTGTATGAGGTTAAATATCGGCATTTTACCGATGAGGACAGCTTTTACTGGTGCGAAACTGTTGTAATGGCGATACTTGATCAGTTTGATAGGGTCATTTGGGAGTCGGAAAGCGATGAGCCTGAGATTAGAGAGCTTTATCGTTTGATTCGAAGGTCGGTTGGAGGAGTTGATCGACTCCTTAACTATTTTCGGTGACTGATAGCTGAATTACAGGTGCCGCCCTCCGTGACCGGTGGTGGCAATTTGGTTTAGGGTATTACGGGGTGGGGGCGACATGGGACCGGGCAAAGGAGAGCTGTATGAACGCGCGCGAATATTACGAACACAGCCGTAGGCTTTGGGCTGTAGTCGATGCCAGAAATAAAGCTGTTGACGATTTTGTAGCTGATAACCCCGATCTAAATGGTGACGGCGTCTATGAAAGGTTCTGGGAGCTACAGAACGAAGCCACCAAGGCGATAGGCGACGTCCAATATTTCCAGGAAAACAACCGTCACAAAGTCACACGCTAAACCGGCGGCAGAGTTTCGTCGCCCATATCGGCAGTAAGTTCGGCCATGCTCTTTTCGTAAAACTCCCGCGACACCTTTTCGCTTGGCTCATAAGGTGTCGTGACACATCGAGGCATCTTGGCTTGGCCCTCGAAGTCCGCCGCGATCAGGTTCATCAGCAGCCTCTGGTGGACGTCCTGTTGGTTGTTGATGCTGTGGACTTTCATGACCCGCTGAAGGTCCGGCTTGAACACGCCAGCGACCTCAACCGTGAACTTCTTGACGCCCAGGGCGGCAGCTTTCGGCGCTGCTTGGGGGCTTCCGCCGTCGGCTGCTGTGTTTCGGCCATGGCCTGCTCCTTCGATTCCACTGGCCAGCGGTGCCAGCCAGGTCTGTCGTTTGCGTTGTTGGGAGCGGAAACGTCTCACGCTGCTACTTTCACCTGGTGCTAGGTGTCGGCGGCGTAGAACAGCTTCGCGGCCTGGGCTTCATCCATCGAAACCTCATCTGGGATGGTGATCCAGTCTGACGCCACCAGGTGGTTGGGGGTCGCGCTGTTGCGCAGCTCCAGGTAATAATGCTCGATGGCGTCGGTCAGCCGCTCGATCTTATAGATGTCCTCGGGCGAGAGCTCGACCGACTTGATGTGCTCGTCGCGGCGCTCGCCTCGGCACATAGCGGCGATGTAGATCCTCCAGCGGTAGGAGAGATCGAAGATGGTGTTGGCAACAGCCACGCTTCGGATCTGCCGCCAGCTCTTCCAGTTCACCATTGCCTGGCTACCACTTGGGTCGATATTCACGACCGCGACGTGGTTGGTCCTGAGCAAAGCCTACGCACCGCCCACATCGTTTATGCACTGGCCATCGGCGCCGGTGTGATCTGGCTTGCCTGGCTGTGCCTGGTGCATTTGCCGTTGTGGGCGGCGGTGTTGGCGTTCTGTTTTGGGCTGTCGCTGCTGGCCTTGGCTGTCGCCCCTTTGGCGGCGGGCGGCGCGTTGCTGGCGGGGCTGGTGGTGGGGGTTGTGGCGCTGATCAGCCACTGACTTTGTCGGCCAGTTCGAGTCGGCGATTGATTTCGCGCTGACACACCTCTACCCAGCGCCAGAGCTTCACCAAGTCGAGCTGGGCGATCTCAGAGGGCTGCATCCTGAGTGCCAGCAACAACGCTTCGCCCCAGGAGGCAGCAAGGTCACGTGCGGCTGCCATTTCCCGTAACACCTCGGTGGCTAGCCGGGAGTCGGCGATGTCGAATTCGCGCAGGTCTTCGAGGGTGATGCCCAGCATCTTGGCCACCAGTCGGTCTTCCATGACGCCTTCGTCTTTGGTCACTGCTTGCGCCGCGGTGATGTCTTTGCGTTTGAGGCGTTTGATGGGCAGTGTCGAGATCTGTTCGCCGTTGGCGCTGGTGAACGGGAAATTGAGGGTAAAGGTCAGTGCGTCGGCCATCGTCTTGCTCCAGGTCGATCGGTGAGATCGGTTGCTCTTTGGTTGAGCCCTGATGATGACGATGCGCCTGGATACTGGCTTTTAATCGGATTTAAAGAGACGATTTGGGCTGCATAGCAAGCTGCAACCAAAACCGGAGACCGGATGGAAGACGAAATCACGATTGAAATTGAAGGCGTGCAGCACACCGCTTTGTACAGCGTGTTCAATGACACCTTGACGGTGTCGCTGCCTGACGGAAGCCAACGTTCCACCGAGCTTCGTGGGCTTAGCCCTGTCAGTGCCGCGAGGGTTCACCTACGTGCTTACATTGGCCGTGTTGCTGAACAGAAGAAGCAAGAGATCTTGTAGTGCTTGCTGATTCTTTTGTTGTGAGGGCGCTTGCGGCGCCCCCACAACGCTACCTGGCGATTACCCAGGCTTGTGGTTGTCCAGTACCCGATTGACCGCTAACTCACTCAACATGATGACCCGTTGCAGCACCAGCATCGTTTGGCGTCTTGGGCCGTCCGTTACGTCGGTGAGGTCGCTGACCATCACGCTGGCGGATGCCAAGGATTGGCACGCCTCAACGAGCAACGTTTCGTCATCCACCGCTGCGTCGATGGTGAAGATCGTGCTGGGCTTGCGGGGCTGTATCTGCGTTTTCGTTGCCCCGGGGTTCAGGTAATGCTTGAGCGCGCGGTCTGCCACTTCTTTCAACTTTTCGGGGTCGAGAGAGTCGCCATAGAGTACCGAATCGATATCCGGGGGGTTGGGAGTTACTTTGAACATAATTGACAATCCTATATTGGAGCTGCAACCGTTCTCTACTAAAAGAAGGGTGGCGGCTGTACGCAGGTTAGTAGACCGGCAGGATTGGCAAAACCCGGCGCGCCCGAGGACGCCCTGCGCACAACCACCATTTAGTGCAGGCATATAAATGACCTGACTGAACGGTGCTTAAGCACTTCACCAAACCTGATGGGCTACTAAACCCGACCACTGATGGGCAGTGGCAGGTAAACGATAGAGGTCAGGGGCAAAGCACACAAGCCAGTGGATTCTGATGCATGCGTAAGTAAGGACGCAAGGTCTCGTAGCCTTTAGGGCGTAATGTGGAATGTATTTAAACGTGTCGCGCTGGATACGTTTACGGCAATTAAACGGATCGAACTTTTCTTCGTTATTTCTTGAGGCTGTATTGGCGTAAATACAGTGTCTTATGAGGCGCTTCGGGATCATCGATATTAAACGAGATCAGGCCGTAGATAATACGCTGGCGGATACGTTGAGGGATTTGCCTACATCTGACCGCAGCAACGACATGCTTTCTCGGCAGAGGGTTTGAGGTTGGAGTCGATCTTGGGTGATTGGCTTCGGCCTTCAATAGCACTTGAAGGGCTTTGAAGGATGCTTGGCGGAGGGAGGCGGCTGTACGAGGTCACCGGCTGAAAGATCGCACTCAATGCAGTGGGTTGAACCTCGCACAGCTACCATAAAGCTCTGGCGGTTTAAAAGATGGCACTGTACGCCGGTGTGGACCGGGGATGTGCAATGCCGGAGTGCCCAGGGGGCCCGGCGTACAGCGCCATCAAACATCGGGCGGAGCGACCTGTTCCTTCATAAGAGGTACCTAAGTACGACCGCAGGCTGCTCCGCCCGGTCACCGTAAGTGGTGACGGGGAATACGATACCTTGGGGCTATGGATGCGCTGCCGGGGGATTCTATGGTGGTTGTAGGGAATGGCGCTGAAAGATGTAGCCCTTCCTCCCCGAATTTCTTGAAGATCGATCCGTCAGAATTTCAGCGCTTCAAAGCTTGTCCTTTGGAAGAAAATGTCGGATAGTGTCAATTCGCCCTCAAAACGAGGGCTTTTTTTCGCCAATAATGACTTCATTTTGACTTCAGAATGAAGTCATTGAGGCGCAGACGTCCAGGAGAGACTGTTATGGCGAGAATAAATATCCGCGAGCTACCAGATCACATTCACCAGGCGATTAGTGAATCTGCCATCAAAAACAATCGATCCACTGAAGGCGAAGTCCGTTCGATACTGCAAAGCTACGTATCGAGCTTAGAAGCTAAACCGGCGATGGCCGAAACCTACCGCCAGTCTTGGCAGAAGGGTTTTGGGGATCGCCTGGATCAGTTGCTCGGGTGCGTGCGCAGAGATCAAGTTTTTCCGATCACGGAACCTCAAAGCGTCGCTGACATAGCACGAGCTATTGGCGAAGAATCGCCTGCGAATTTCCTGGACTGCTTGGACGGCCTTAGCTCGCCAACCTTTGACATGTTGGATCGTATTGTTGCTTGGTCCGGCGGGTCCCACAGTTGGTTACTGAGCGGTATGGGCACGGTCTTTCCTGTCGAGAACATCGGCAATAAATATCAAGATTTTTTCCTGTACGACCGGCACAGCAAAGACGTCACCTTCTACCTACTACGCATCTGCGGAGGTCGCTCTGATGGAATGCTTTTGTGCATTCGGCACGACAGCGCAAGCCAAACCTACGCCAGTGGCTATATTTCCGAACACTTTATGCT